>NZ_OY730255.1 GCF_963422545.1 uncultured Flavobacterium sp. | reverse complement strand
ATACAGTTTATAAACGCCCAGGATAATGCTTTGGCTAGAGCCAAACGATTTTTTGATAAAACATATTATGCAGAAGCCATTACATTATATGAAAAATTAGCCGAAGAGAAACCATCTCAGGAAGTTATAAAAAATTTGGCAGACTCTTATTACTATACCAATGATCTTATAAAAGCACAACGTTATTATAGACTTTTAGTTAAAAGTTATAGTAATAATTTAAGTCGGGACTATTATTTTAGATATGCTCAGGCACTAAAAGCGACTAATAGTTATGATGATGCAAATGCTGTTTTAAGAGAATATTATACCAAATCAGGAAATACTGAAGATATTGCTAATTTTGAAAATGAGATTAAAACCTTAGAAAATGTATCAGCAATCGGGAAACGATTCGAGATTAAAAATCTGGCTATAAATACTTCAAATTCTGAGTTTGGAGCAGTAAAATATAAAGACAATCTGGTTTTTGCAGGCGTAAAACTAAAACCGGGATTATTTGACAAAAAATTTAAATGGGATAATGAAACCTACTTGAATATTGTAAAAGTTCCAATTCAGAGTATTAATTCTGGTGATGCTGATATTAGTTATTTTGCAGATGAATTAAAAACAGGAATGCACGAATCGAATGCTGTTTTTACAAAAGATGGAAAAACGATTTACTTTACACGAAATAATTCCAAGAACGGAAGAAAGAAAAGGAACAATCAAAAAATATCAAATCTTCAAATCTTTAAAGCTGAATTGGTTGACGGAAAATGGAAAAACATAGTTTCATTGCCTTTCAATAGTCCGGATTATTCTGTAGAACATCCCGCTCTGAGTCCTGACGAAAAAGTATTATACTTTGCATCTGACATGCCTGGAGGTTTAGGTTCGTTTGATATTTATTCGGTAAACGTAAATAAAGGAGCATTTGATACTCCGCGAAATTTAGGGCCGGGAGTAAATACAGATAAAAGAGAACAATTTCCTTTTGTTTCAGCAGATAATAAACTTTATTTTTCGTCAGATGGACATTTGGGTTACGGATCGCTTGATGTTTTTGTTTCTGAAATTAATGGAAATGAATGTACTAAAGGAGTTAATATTGGTTTACCTTTAAATTCTAACTTGGATGATTTTTCATTTAATATTGATTCAAATACCAAAGAAGGATATTTTGCATCCAATAGAGAAGGTGGAAAAGGAAACGATGATATTTACTCATTCAAAGAAATAAAAGATTTAATTGTAGAAGATTGTAAACAATTCATCGCAGGAACAATTACAGATGTTAACACCAATTTAGTTCTTGAAAATGCTACTGTAATATTGCAGGATGCAGATAAAAAGACATTAAGCACATTTACTACGGCTTCAGACGGGAAATTTAGTTTTACTGTTGCTTGCGAAAGTTCTTATACCGTTGTGGCTTTTAAGGAAAAATACACAAACGAATCTAAAACTTTAGAGATTGGTAAAATCAGATATCAGACAAACGACGGTTCATTAGCGCTTAAATCTTTGGAATCAATTAAATTGGAGGAAAAGCAAAACGCTGAAAATAAAAGAAAACAAGAGATTCTTATAGAAGAAGAAAACAAGAAAAAAGAAGCTTTGGCTGCCATTGCCTTAGCTGAAGCAGCAGAAGCGAAGAAAAAAGAAAAAGTTGCTGAGATTTTAAAACAGGAAAAAGATGTTGTAAAGGATGATAAAGACAGATTAATTATAAAAACAGATCCTATTTATTTTGATTACAATATGTGGTATATCCGTAAGGAATCTAAAGTTGTTTTAGGCAGAGTTGTAACTTTGATGAATAAATATCCAGGAATGGTTATCGAAATTGGTTCGCATACAGATTCGCGCGGAAATGCTAAATTCAATGAAGAACTATCTCAAAAAAGAGCAAATTCGACCAGAGAGTTTATTATTCAGTCCGGGATAAATGCAAGCAGAGTTACTGCCAAAGGTTATGGAGAATCTGTGCCAATTGTAAAATGTAAAACGGATGATTCCTGTTCAGAAGAAGAACATGAATTAAACAGAAGAAGCGAATTTGTAATTAAGAAATTATAGATTTATTCTCGATGTTAAACCCGACAGGTTTTTAAAACCTGTCGGGTTTAATAAAAAAGATGAATTTAATTTAGAAGCCTTTTTTTTGGCTTCTTTTTTATTTAATTTTATAAAATAACAATGAACTTAAAAATATTTAATTATGAAAAAACCAGTTATGTTTTGCTTGCTTATAGCTTGCATTGGATTCCAAAGCTGTAAAAACGATGAAAAACAAAAAGAACTTGAAGCAGCAAAAGCAGAAGGAGAAAAAGTTGTAAGTGTTCAGTGTTATAAAGCGATATATGAAAAGGATACAATTGATTTAAAAGTAAATATGCTGAAAAACGGAAAAATATCCGGCGATATGGTGATGAAAGTTGCTAATGCACCAGAAAGAACAGGCGAGGTTGCAGGAGAATTTAAAGGCGATACCTTATTTGTAGATTATACTTTTGTTGATACAGCAAATAAAAACACAAAGTTCAAGAATCCAATGGCATTTTTAAAACATGACAAACAACTTATTTTAGGAAACGGAACCATGCAAACTACAATGGGTGTTACTTATTTGGTAAAAGATAAACCAATTGATTTTGTAAATGTGAAGTATAAATTTGATAGTGTTGATTGCGTTGGTAAATAAAACAGATCCTTCTGAAACCCGACAGGTTTTTAAAACCTGTCGGGTTTAATCCAGAAGAATTGTATTCATAAAAAAAGCCGTTTCTACTATTAGAAACGGCTTTTACTATTTTTTAGATTTTTGTTTTTCTATAAAACTTCTCCTTTAATTTTTAAGGCAACTCTACCGTCAGGGTAGTTTACAGCATTGGTTTCAACTGTAATTGTTTTACGAATAGGACCGGAAGCCATATTGTATTTTACATCAATTTTCCCTTTTTTACCTGGCAAAATAGCTGCCGCAGGTTTTGTAACGATAACTGAACTTACGGTAGATTCTGCAGCAGTAATTAATAGTGGCGCATCTCCGGTGTTAGTAAATTCAAAAGAGCGGAGTCCATTATCACCCTTAGAAATTTTTCCATAATCGATTGTGTTGTCTGGGGCTGCAAATTCAATTTTTGGGCCGTTTTGTGCATAACCAATTGTAGAAAACAATGCGATTACAATAAAAGTGGCAACATTTTTCATTTGAAATTGTTTTAAGTTGTAAGTAAATATACTTTGTTTTAATTAATACACAAATTTTTATTTCGCTTTTTATAGTGTCTTTAATTATTTACTTTTGCTGTCAGTTATAATTACAAAAATTGAACCAAAGTTTTTGGTTAATTTGTTTAACTGTTTAATCGTTTAACTGAATCACTCAAAACGATTAAACAAATAACAAATTAACGATTAAACGAATTAACGATTAAACAACCTATTTAAATGACAATTCCAGCACAATTTGACGCTAAGACGATTGAGAACAAATGGTATGATTACTGGATGAAAAACAACTATTTTCATTCAGAACCAGATCACAGAACGCCGTATACTATTGTAATTCCTCCTCCAAACGTCACTGGTGTCTTACATATGGGTCACATGTTGAACAATACAATTCAGGATGTTTTGATTCGTAGAGCGCGTCTTAAAGGTTTCAATGCTTGTTGGGTTCCCGGAACAGATCATGCATCGATTGCAACCGAAGCAAAAGTTGTAGCTAAATTAAAAGCAGAGGGAATCAATAAAAATGATTTAACCCGCGAAGAATTTTTAGCGCACGCTTGGGAATGGACAGATAAATATGGTGGAGTAATCCTTGATCAGCTTAAAAAGTTAGGAGCTTCCTGCGATTGGGAAAGAACCAAATTTACGATGGATCCTGATATGTCAGCTTCAGTAATTAAGTCATTTGTTGATTTATACAACAAAGGATTAATTTATAGAGGATACCGAATGGTAAACTGGGATCCGGAAGCTAAAACAACTTTGTCTGACGAAGAAGTTATTTATGAAGAACAACAAGGAAAATTATTTTTCTTAAAATATAAAATTGAGGGAACTGAGGAATTTTTAACCATTGCCACAACTCGTCCTGAAACTATTTTTGGAGATACAGCAATCTGTATCAATCCAAATGATGAGCGTTTTACACATTTAAAAGGTAAAAAAGCAATTGTTCCTATTTGCGGAAGAGTAATTCCGATTATTGAAGATGAATATGTAGATGTTGAATTCGGAACCGGATGTTTGAAAGTGACTCCGGCGCACGATATGAATGACAAAACGTTAGGAGAGAAGCACAATCTTGAAATCGTTGATATTTTTAATGAAGATGCTACGCTAAATAGTTTCGGATTGCATTATCAGGGAAAAGACCGTTTTGTAGTCCGTACCGAAATTGCAAAAGAATTAGAAGAAATTGGAGCTTTGGCGAAGACCGAAATCCATTTAAATAAAGTTGGAACATCTGAAAGAACCAAAGCCGTAATTGAGCCAAGATTATCAGATCAATGGTTCTTGAAAATGGAAGATTTAGTAAAACCTGCAATCCAATCTGTTTTGGTTGATGGTGATATTAAATTACACCCAAAACGTTTTGAGAACACTTACGCGCATTGGTTAAACAATATCCGTGATTGGAATATTTCTCGTCAGTTATGGTGGGGACAACAAATTCCCGCTTATTATTATGGAGACGGAAAAGAAGATTTTGTAGTTGCAGAAAACATCGAAGATGCATTAAAATTAGCACAAGAAAGAACATCTAACAATTCACTTACAACATCTGACTTAAAACAAGATGTTGATGCATTAGACACTTGGTTTTCGTCTTGGTTATGGCCAATGTCAGTTTTTGGTGGAATTATGGATCCTGAAAGTGCAGATTATAAATATTATTATCCAACAAACGACTTGGTAACAGGTCCGGATATTTTGTTTTTCTGGGTTGCGAGAATGATTATTGCAGGTTATGAATATGCAGGCGAAAAACCTTTTACAAATGTGTATTTAACAGGTTTAGTTCGTGACAAACAACGTCGTAAAATGTCTAAATCATTAGGAAACTCTCCTGATCCTTTAGACTTGATTGATAAATTTGGTGCAGATGGAGTTCGTGTAGGATTACTTTTGAGTGCTTCTGCAGGAAACGATATTATGTTTGATGAAGAATTATGTAATCAAGGAAAAGCATTCTCAAATAAAATCTGGAATGCCTTTAAATTGATTAAAGGTTGGGAAGTTTCAGAAACTATCGCGCAGCCTGAATCATCAAAAGTAGCAATCGAATGGTATGAAGCGAAATTGCAGCAAACATTAGTTGATATTGAAGATAATTTCGAGAAATACAGAATTTCTGATTCATTGATGGCAATTTATAAATTGGTTTGGGATGATTTCTGCTCTTGGTTTTTAGAGATGATTAAACCGGCATATCAACAACCAATTGATAAAGCAACATTTGATAAAGCAATCGAAATGTTAGAAAGTAACTTGAAATTGCTTCATCCGTTTATGCCTTTCTTAACAGAGGAAATTTGGCATTTAATTGCTGACAGAACTCCGGAAGAAGCTTTAATTGTTTCGACTTGGCCAGAATTAAAACCGTTTAATGCGACTTTAATTTCTGATTTTGAAAGTACAATTGAAGTAATTTCAGGAATTAGAACCATCAGAAAAGATAAAAATATTCCGTTTAAAGATGCTATCGAACTAAAAGCAATCAATAGTGAAAATATCACGACTTATTTTGATTCAATCGTAACGAAATTAGGGAATATTTCAGCTTTCGAATATGTTTCAGCTAAAGTTGACGGAGCATTATCTTTCCGTGTAAAATCAAATGAATATTTCATTCCGATTTCAGGAAATATCAACGTTGAAGAAGAAATTGCAAAACTTACTGCAGAGTTGGTTTATACGCAAGGTTTCTTAAAATCAGTTCAGGCAAAATTATCAAATGAGAAATTTGTTGGCGGAGCACCAGAAAAAGTTTTGGCTAACGAAAGACAAAAAGAAGCTGATGCTTTAGCAAAAATTACAACAATTGAACAAAGTATTGCTGGTTTGAAATAAAAATCAGGTTTACTTTTAAAATAAAAAATCCCAATACTGAAATTTAGTATTGGGATTTTTGTATTTAAATAAGTTCTATTTAACGGGTTCTCTTAGTATTGTTTTCAATTTATCCGGCGAAGTTTTACGGAAATCAGATAAATAGATTTCATGATGCGTTCCGTTTTTCTGCAAATTGTTTTCTTTAGAAAAGGCCTGAATTAGTTTAAGCGTTTCAGGTTCATTATCAAAAGGACCAACATGAAGAATTTGGATTACTTTACCTTCTGTCATTTCATAAAATTCGATTTTGCTTGCTAATTTTATTTGCTTTTTGGTGGTGACAATATCAATAGCAGTTTCAACTTGTTCTTTGGTGACAAAATCGGGCATACGGATCATAAGTCTGTAATTCCATTCGCTTCTGGGGATTTTTGAAGGTGCTTCATCCATAGAAATATTGCTGTATTTTTCTTCATCAAAACTCCATAAACCTTCAAGTTTAGGAACCACAAAATCATTATTTGAGGCTTTGAATATAAATTTTATGGCATAAGCTGTTGCATACAATGCCTGAATATTATCTGAAAAAGCTGATTCTGATGGATCACCTTTACCTACAATTGATAAATAATGAGCTTTTTCAATATGAATTAATTGAGGTTTCGTTGTAGCGGTATAATATACCTTATCTGTCTTTGTTAAGTCTAATTTATCCATTTTTTGTCTGTTTAGATTACAAAGTAAATTACACCTGATGACAACCCTATGTCATTAGTAAATTTATTTTTACTTCTTTCTATTCAAAAACAAAAACAAAGGATAAGAAATCAATGTAATACCAACAATAATTATAAAGCTTTTGGGATCACTAAATACAAAACCAATTAATAGCGCCAATGAAACTAAAATTGCCAAAATAGTTGTCCACGGATACCAAAATGAGCGATAAGGTCTTGGTAAATCAGGTTCAGAAACTCTTAGTTTTAATAGGGAACAATAAGACAATCCCCAAACGATAATAGAAGTAAAGGCTGCAAACGAAAACAAGACTTCGAATGAACCAATACAAATCAGAAATAAACTAAATACAGATGAAACCAAAAGAGCAACAATTGGAGTTCCGCCTTTGTTTACCGTTGTTCCTTTTTCGATAAAAAAACCATCGCGACTTAGTCCGTATAAGATTCTTGGAGGAATCATCATAAAAGCATTCAGAATACTGATCAAAGAGAAAATCGAAATTACGGTAACGATAATGGCTCCGTTTTTTCCAAAAATAATATTGGCGACATCGGCTGCAGCCAAATTAGATTTTGCAATAGTTTCAATTGGTAAAACATAGAAAAAGGCAACATTTATTAAAACATAAATAGATATTACAAGCAAAACGCCGCTGTATAATGATTTCGGAATATTTTTACCCGGATCATCATTTTCTTCAGCAAAAAAGCAAACACCGTTCCAGCCATTATAAGTCCCGATGATGAGCTGAAGAGATTTAAAAAATCCAAACAGTAAGCCAATTTGAACTGCCGCATTATCTTTTGGAATTGGTGCCAGTTTAACACCCGAATACATAAAGCAGGCCACAACCAAAGCAAAAAAACAAATCACTTTTAGGAAACTGGTAATTTGCTGAATGGCACTTCCGTTTTTTACTCCACTTAAGTGTAATAATACAAAGGCAATTAGTAGCGAAATTGCCATTTCGGTCGAATAATTTTTGAGACCAGGAAATAAAATAATAATATACTCACTGATTACAATGCAGTAAAAAGCGGGCGGAATTGCGTTGGTAATATAATCAAACCAACCTGAAAGGAATCCGGCATAATTACCAAAAGCTTTCTTGATATAATTGTAAGATCCTCCGGCCTTAGGAAGCATTGTGGCCAGTTCTGCATAAGAATTTGCGCCTATTAAAACAAATAAACCGCCAAAAAGCCAAGATGCAATAATGAGCCAATAATTATCTAGCAGAGATGCAATTGTTCCGGGAGTTCGCAGAATTCCAACTCCAATGGTTCCTCCAATTAAAACGGCGATGTTAAAACTTAAACCGAGGCTTTTTTGTAATTGGTTTTTCTTGGAATCTGACATGTTTTGAATTTTTATTTTAAGATAATCGGAAGTATATATTTGGCAAAAATAGATATAATTAAAAGACTTTCTTTTGTGAAAACAAAAAACCTCATTTAGTAATAAATGAGGTTTTGTTCTATTTAGAAGCAAAACTTCCTCTGTTTTTCAAAAATGAAAGATCCAGAAAAAGTTTTGTTGAATTAAAGTTTAATTCAAATATCTTAGAATTTGTATCTTAAGCTTGTCATAATTTGACGTGGTGCAATTGGATTCACACTGTAATTTTCGTGTACAGTATAATTCAATTCATTTGTAATGTTTGATAATCTACATAATATCGAGAACTTTCTCCATTCATAACCCGCAGAGACATCAATAGTTGTATATCCGTCTAATGGAATATCACGGTCTCTGATTGTTACAATGTAAGCCGGATCTGGTTTTGGATTGGTAGGTGTAGGTTTAACAGGTGTCCATAAATAATCATCATTCCATCCGCCTAAACGCTCTCCAACATAATTTCCAATTGCTCCAACAGTCACTCCTTTTAATAATCCACTAGGAATTTTGTAGAAAAAGCTTAAGTTAGCTGTGTTTTGAGGAGTTCTTGCTACACGATCTCCTTCAACAAAACTTCCGCTTGTACCAGAAGTTTTAGTGTAACGCATATCGTTGTAACTATAACCGGCATTAATATTCAAACCTTCAACAGGAGTTGCTGTAATATCAACTTCAATACCTTTACTTTTTGTAGCTCCACCTAACATTTTGATGTTTGTGTCGGTATTTGGCGTAACACCATCAGCTTGATAAGGTGCAGTCTGTGCTAAATTACTGTTCGTAATTTGATAAAGAGTTACGTTTGTACTCAATAACCCTTTAAAGAAATCTTTTTTGATACCAGCTTCGTATTGATCAATGATAGAAGATTCTATGATATTACCATCAACTGTAAGTCCGCTATTTGGTGTAAACGAGTTAGAATAACTTGCAAACAAAGATGTATTTCTTGTTGGCTGATAAACTAAACCTAGTTTTGGTGAAAAAGCTTTGTCAACGCGTTTTGCAGCTTCAACAGTTGTAACAGATGTTGGATTAACTTTATAAGTATCTGTAATTACTTGCGATTGTTGCCAAGACCAACGAATACCTGCCAAAAGTTTAATTTGATCTGTAAATGAAATCAAATCTTGAGCATAAGCTCCAAAACGTTCTGTTTTTGTATCAGCAATTGCTGTAATTCTTGAATTTGGTTCGTCTGTTCTTTGATTTGCAGGATCGAAAGTGTAAAGATTTATAGTGTCGTAAGTAGCAAGTGTATTAGATGTTGGGGAAGTAAAAAATCCATAAGTATAAGCTGTTGCATATGAATTTTCATAATCTACTCCAGTAAAGATTTGATGTTTGATGCTTCCTGTTTTAAATATTCCTTGTAAACTTAATTGATCACCAAATATTTTCTCCAAGTTTTGATTCTGAACTAATGGTCTGGTCCAATTACCATTGGCATCTATAGTTGATAATTGAGCAGTAGATTTAGAATTTCTGTCATAATTTTGGAAAGAAGAATTAAAATTTAGTTTCCAATTGTCATTAAAATTATGGTTTAATAAAACAGAAGCACTTGCCGATTTTGTGTTTCCGTTAGACCAAAGCGCTCCATAAAAATTGTTGCGTGGTACATCTACAAGTTCTTTTCCTATAATTCCTGTTCCAAAATCAGGAGTCCAGTCTGCACTTAAATAATCTCCTTGTACTGTAATTTGAGTTTTAGGAGTTACATTAAAAAGAAAAGAAGGATTAAAATAAATACGCTCGTTTTTAACAACGTCTCTAAAGCTTTGAGAGTTTTCGTAAGAACCTGTAAAACGGTAAGCGATATATTTGTTTAAAGGTCCGTAAAAATCAATAGCTGGTTTATAGTAAGAATAACTTCCTATTTGCATAGAAACTTCTCCACCTGAAGTAAATTTTGGCGTTTTTGTAACCATATTTAAGATTCCACCAGGATTAACATTTCCGTATAATAAAGCAGAACTTCCTTTTAAAAATTCTACTTTTTCTAAAGAAGAAATTTCAGGAATAGAACCACTATTAAAACGGAATCCGTTTTTGAACATATTGTTGGCAGACATATCATATCCTCTTGAGAAAAAAGATTCCTGAGCACCACCACGAGCTGATGATACATAAACACCATTCATGTTTTTTACCACTTCGCTTAATCTGATAGCTTGTTGCTGTTCGATGATTTCAGCACCAATAACTTGTATGGTTTGCGGATTATCCATTGGTTTTAATCCTGAACGAACCGCTGTTACTGGTTTCGGTTCTTTACTTTTGGTAATAATTACCTCATTAAGAATTTCTCCTTTTTTGTTTCTTACAGTATCGTTTACAGTCGAACCGTTTTCTGAACTTGCATAGTTTTGACTATAAGAAGCTAAACTTAAAAATGAAAACCCGAAGAGTAAAATATATTTCATGTTGTTTATTAAGAATAAGTAAAAATAATTTTTGCAAATATAAATAGCTACATCTTCTCTTGCAAAGTTTATTTAGATTAATTATGGTTAATATTGTAACTGTTTATATGTTAATTATTTGTGAAATAAATTTGAAGGAAAAATAATATGTGAAATGGTTTTTGTTGATAATTGAAGCTGACATTTTTTAAGCAAAAAGAAAAAAAAACTTGCTGTAAATAAGCAAGGTTTATTGAAGCAGACAGAAATCAATCTATTTTACAGTAATTAAGTAAGTAGCCATTTTCCAGATTTCGTCATATTTTTTGCCATTATGTTCTCCGGCAGTTTTTTCAGTATAAGCAAATTCTACCATATAATTTCCTGACCAAAGTGGTGTAAATGAAATTTCTCCGTTTTCATTGCTTGATATTTCTTTTTCCCAGCCATTAGGAGCAATAACTTTTATTTTTTGTTTTTTGGCAGCTTTAGCTTCGTATAAGGCATTTACGTTTATAAGTGCTTTTTGTTTAGCAGTTGATGCATCTTTAGAGAATAAACTAATGCTATTTGTATTAGTAATCGCTTCTTTTTCTTTAATAGCATTACCAATTGTAACTGTTGCGCTTGAGTTATAATCTAGTTTCATGTTTTTGTAAACATCTTTAACTGTGTGATGCATAACTATTGTATAAATACCATCTTCATCAGGTATATAAAAAGCCTGATATTTATTTTCTAAAGCTGTGGCAGAAAGTTTAGTTTCTTTTTTTGATGGACTGATTACAACTAAGGAAAAATCTTTTAGATCAGAGAACCATTTTGCAGAAGCAGTAATGTCATTATCCGAAAATTCTCCAAAGAAAACAGAGATTTCTTGTGCTTTACCTTTAGTTCCGGTTGCTTTAGTTTCGATCCAAAGAGCATGAGCAAATAAAGCAGGACTTACAACTAACATTAAAAGTAAAAATGTTATAGATTTTAGCGTTTTAGATTTCATATGTATTAAATTAAGTAGTTAATGTTTACTATCGCAAATGTAAAATTTAATATTTTTACAACAATATTTATTTAGAATAAATATTAATAATGATTTTGAAGTTATAAATAAGACTCAAAAATAAGAGAGAACAATCTTTAAATAGATTGCCTTTAAAAGCTTAATTTTGCAGCACTAAATTGAGTTATTAGATGATTTTACCCTTCTTAAAAAAAATACAGAATTCGCCAAAAGGATTCCGTTTAGCCAATACTGTATTTTTTTTCCTTTCCGGATTTGGATATTCTTCGTGGGCATCTCGTATTCCTCATATCAAAGCACAGTTGCATTTAAGTGAAGCACAATTTGGAGCTGTTTTATTTGCGTTTCCAATTGGTTTGATGTTGACAATGCCTTTTACAGGAAAACTTTTAAACAAATACAGCAGTAGATATTGTATGCTTTTGGGAGCAATTATGTTCAATATTGTTTTGGCTATGCCCGGTTTTGCTGGTTTTGTATGGCAATTAATTATTATTCTTTTGATATTTGGAGCTTCACGTAATATTTTTAATCTTTCTATTAATGCTCAGGCTCTGGAAGTTCAAAAATTATATCCAAAATCGATTATGACTCGTTTTCATGCAGTTTGGAGTCTTGCGGGATTTGCAGGAGCAGGTTTAGGCTATATAATGGTTACACAACATGTTAAGCCATCACATCATTTGCTTGGAGTAAGTATTTTAATGATGGCAATTACGGCTTGTTTTTACCCATTAAGTATTCATAATGAACCAATCCCACAGAAAAAGAAGTTCTTTTCGATGCCGGATAAAACCTTGATTAAATTTGCCTTAATTTGTTTTGTTTCAATGGCGTGTGAAAATACCATGTACGACTGGAGCGGAATTTACTTCCAAAATATATTACATGCTTCGCCAAAATTAACCACTGCGGCGTTCGTCTTTTTTATGACAGCTGTAACTTTAGGACGTTTTCTTGGAGATTATGCTGTAATGAAATTTGGTATCAAAAGGATCTTATTGTATAGCGGAATCCTTATTAGTTTGGGATTTTTTCTGTGTTTTATACTGCCCTATATTTATCCAACAATTTTTGGCTATATCCTTATCGGAATTGGGGTTTCATGCGTAGTTCCGCTCGTATTTAGTATCGCCGGAAGATCTAAAAATCTGAGCAGCGGATCGGCTTTGACTTCTATTTCAACAATTGGTTATTTGGGATTTTTGATTGTTCCGCCAATGGTTGGTTTTATCTCTGAATATCTAAGTATGAAATGGGCATTTCTGGTAATGGCATTTCTAGGCGGATTAATGATTTTGATGGTGAATAAAATAGGGGAGGAACATTAGTTTTTTTACTGTTTTTTTGCCACGAAGACTCGAAGACACAAAGATTTTTTTAACGGATGTTTATTCTTGAAACTGGACTAAAGTCCAGCTCTACAAAATTTGTCGAACCGATGGTTCTTTTTTTTTGCTGTTTTTAGAATTCGGTGGGAATGGATTATGTTGTAGCAGCGGATTTTAATTCGTTGAAATTATGCGAATTTGAAAATTTATTAAAAGAGGTTCTTTTAATGTGCCGGAGGATCGAAATCATACATAAAATCATTTAATTGACCATCAGAACTTTCAAGTCCAACAATATCCATTAGTTCTTCAAAATAACTACAAATACGTTCTCTATTTTCAGTATCTATTTCTAAATAAATTTCAGAAAATCTGTAAAGCCCTTTTTTTATTGCATTTTGATAATCTTCATCCGTTGCATTATTTGATGCAGCTACCTTTTTGAAATCATCAGAAGCCAAATTAATTTTATCAGTTAAAATTGGTTTTAATTTAGGGTCACCAATTCCAGGATAAAAAATGGTATTATCCGTTACAAATTTTTCTTTATTTTTAAATTCCTCAAATTTTTTCATTGCGCCAATTGGAGTTTTTATTTGACCTTGCGTACAATATGTAAACGAGAGAATTATAGGTATTAAAAGTATTTTATTAATTACTTTTTTCATTTTTACTTCTTCGTCATAATAAATCTTTCAGTAGTCATTTTTCCTTGTAGATTTCCTGAAATTTCAGCAGTCAAAGTATTGTTAGCACTTTTTTTGTATGTGATTTTTTGAGGATAATCGTGTTTTGGATTTTCGAAAACCAATTGCTTGTCAGATTCAGAAGTGGAAAGAAAAGCAACAGGTTTATCATCATTTTGACCTTTTACTGTAGCAAAATAAGTCAGTGTTTCGCCTTTTTGAGCGAGAACGATGTTCTCAAGATGAATAGTATCTTTTTGTTTTATAAAATACGATGCAGCGCTAAAAGTACTGTCATTTAGTTTGATCCAGTTTTCGGTAAGCACGCCATCTGGTGAAGTATTTTCCCAGTTTCCGATAAGCCAATCGGCTATTTTGATTTTATCTTTTTCAACAGATTCCTTTTTTTGACAAGAAACAACCGCTGCTAAAAGTATTAAAAGAGTAATTTTTTGAAACATATATTTTGATATTTGGTTTTAATTTGATGCACTAAAAGTATGAAAAAAATATTTAGCCACGAATTTCACGAATTAACACGAATTTCTTTTTGAAAAACGGGATATGTTTTGCCACAGATTAAAAGGATTAAAATGATTTTTGTTTCACGCAGATTCAGCAGATTTAGGCAGATTTAATTTGATTCCAGAATTAAATAAATTTGTAGCATCTGCTTATTTTTTTTAATCAGAGTGAAAAATAAATTTGCGAAAATTTGTGCAATTGCTTCGCCTGTTCGCTATCGCTCGGGTCGTGGCAAAACACACACAGAATAAAAAATCTTTTTAATTTTTTTAATCTGTGGCGAAAAAAAAATCTAAACGCTTTCGTTCAAGATAGCATAAACCAATTCTTTTGTTGGTTTTTGATCTTTTAGTTTGGCTCTCACATCGTCAAAAGTAACTTTAAAATCGCAGCCCAATTTATAATCGCCACAACCATAAGCGGTTTTTCCTTTCATGATTGTTCCTTTTTTGCATTTCGGACACGTTAATGCATCCGAAGTAGCATCTGATTTTGCTTTTAGAGTTGCTTTCTTTGGCTCTAATTTGAGTTTGTAATTTTCTTCAAAACGAATCAAACCTTCAACGGTTCCTGCTTCAGTTTTAAAACCTTTTATATTAACTGTAGAGCCTTTTTGAACTAATCTCAAGTATTGACTCTCCGTTATTTTTTTCTCTGCAAAAGTATAAGGCAGAACAAAATCACAACCGGATTTGTAATTACCACAACCATAAGCCGATTTTCCTTTTATAAGGGTAGCTTTTTGGCATTTCGGACAGGTTTCTGCCAAGATTCCGGCAGCTTTCTTTTTCTCTACTTTTACAACCTCTTTTTGAATGGTTGCTGCATGCGAAATATTAGCATGTCTGGTTTCGCTTCGTACTTCAAATACCAAAGCTTCAACCATGCGTTTCATGTTTCTAATAAACGCAGCGGCGGTAAAAGTACCTTTTTCAATATCTTTCAATTGTTTTTCCCAAGAACCTGTAAGCTCTGCCGACTTGATTAATTCGTTTTGAATCGTATCAATAAGCTGAATTCCTGTTGGTGTTGGTAAAACCTGCTTTTTATTTCTAACAATGTACTGACGTTTAAAAAGGGTTTCAATAATATTCGCCCGAGTTGACGGACGACCAATACCATTTTCTTTCATCAATTCGCGTAAATCTTCGTCGTCTACTTGTTTTCCTGCGGTTTCCATGGCACGAAGCAAAGTTGCTTCCGTAAACTGATTGGGTGGTTTGGTTTCTTTTTCTAAAAAAGACGGTTCATGCGGACCTTTTTCTCCCACAACAAAGCTTGGTAATATATCAGCTTCTTTTTCTTTTGCATTCGGGTCTTCAAAAACAATTCGGAATCCTTTTTTTAAGATTTCTTTTCCCGTGGTTTTAAACATTACATCGGCAGCTTTTCCAATTACTGTAGTATTGGCAACCAAACAGTCATCATAAAATACGGCAATAAAACGTCTGGTAATTATATCATAGACTTGCTGCTGATTGTGATGTAAATTTGCTTCTATTCCTGTTGGAATAATAGCGTGGTGATCTGTTACTTTTTTATCATTGAAAACCTTGGGAGATTTTTTTATTTTTTTTCCTAAAAGAGGTTGCGTTAATTCGGCATAATGCGTTAATTTTTGCAGAATCCCAGAAACTTTAGGATAAATATCGTTTGGTAAAAATGTGGTATCAACTCTAGGGTAGGTAACTACTTTTTGCTCGTACAGGGTTTGTACAATTTTTAGCGTTTCATCTGCCGAAAATCCAAATTTTGTATTGCAATAAACTTGTAATCCTGTTAAATCAAATAGTTTGGGAGCGTATTCATTTCCGTTCTTTTTTTCAACCGAAACAATTTCGAATTCACTTTCTTTAACTTTATTGGCTAGAAGTTCTCCGTCTTCTTTATTCAAAAAACGACCTTCTTCATAGCTAAAAAGCGTTTCTCTATACAAAGTTTGTAATTCCCAATAAGGTTGAGGTTTAAAGTTTTCGATTTCTTTCCAGCGATCGACAACCATTGCTAATGTTGGCGTTTGCACACGCCCAATAGACAATACTTGTTTGTAACCACCATGTTTTACAGTGTACAAACGTGTAGCATTCATACCCAATAACCAGTCGCCAATGGCTCTGGAGAATCCGGCATAAAATAAATTATCGTAGTTGGCAGAAGGTTTTAAGTTTTCAAAACCTTCTTTTATAGCTTCTGTGGTTAGGGACGAAATCCACAAGCGTTGTACTTCGCCTTTGTAATGTGCTTCATTCATCACCCAACGCTGGATGAGTTCTCCTTCTTGCCCGGCATCCCCACAGTTTATAACCACTTCGGCTTTGTCAAATAAGCTTTTTACGATTTTAAATTGCTTCTGAATTCCTGAATTCTGCACCACTTTGGTTTCAAATTTTTCAGGAAGCATGGGCAAATTGTTCAAATCCCAGCTTTTCCAGTGTGGTTTGTAGTCGTTAGGTTCTTTTAAGGTACATAAATGCCCAAAAGTATAGGTTACAGCATAACCGTTGCCTTCGTAATATCCATCGTGTTTGGTATTGGCTCCCAAAACGGATGCGATTTCTCGTGCTACACTTGGTTTCTCGGCAATACAGACCTTCATTTTCTCCTTCGTTATTTAAAGGCGAAATTAAGGATTTTTTATAAGAAAGGAGCAAAGGTTCTTAGGAACAAAGGCACAAAGTTTTTTCTCAATCTAGCAGAAGTGCACGGTTTTTTTTGTTTCACGCAGATTTTTAAAAGATTCGAGCAGATATACGCAGAAAATAAGATGAAATCTGGCGAATCTGCGTGAAAAAAACTCCGGATTCTTTTCTTTATTAAATCTTTAAACTTGGCATCTGAATAAAATTAACAACAATCATGAAGAACACGATCATGCACGATTACAAACGTCATCCATAATACAACCAGAATTAATAGCAAATTGATAATGGTGAGTATCGTGTAATAATTTCTCTGAAAATCGATGGACTTATTACTAATTTTTACAGCGTAAAACTTAGAAGCAATTGTAATTAAAGCTATTAATATTAACACAATAATCCCTGGATAAAAACCAGTAATTGGAACACCAATAATGCTAAGTATTGCTGCTGTAAGCGCTAATACCATTGATGTAGAGGTAACAAGGCTAAATGTTTTAGTTTCCATTTGAATACAATTTAAGATTAAAAAATCTATTTGATTATTCAAAGATACTAAAAAAGTACTTTGAATTACAAAGTAAATTTAAATTGTTTTCATCAAAGCCAATAGTGTCAGTATTTACAGCTTAAAAATATCAAGTCTTTGTAACGAGAAGATTTCTGATTCAACAAATACAAGTCTTGTTTTAACTATTTGATCTGTTTTATCTCTCGGATTTTTGGTTACAAATCTCGCAATAGAATTATTAAAATCTAATGTATATTTTTCGTTAAAGTCTTCTTTTTTATCTGACGAAAAAGTAATCATATTGTTTTTTGCGCTCCATTTTCCTTTTCCGTATTTATTTACTTCAGGTGGAATTCCACCTTGTATTTTCGAATACGAATGAAATACGAATGTTCCGTCTTGATTTAAGGTCAATTTGTACTCAATTATATGTTTTCCTTCTTCACCAAGTGAACGTGTATAATCGCCAGCAAAATTGTTTGATTGTGCAGATAATGTCAAGTTTAAAATAAAAAGTAAAACAGCAAGTATTAATTTCATTGGTTTGTTTTTATAAAGATACATGTTTTGCTACTAAGGCACTAAGTTTTTGTTTCTCTGCAAGTTGCGAAGTTGTATTTCTTTTTTAATTAGAGTGAAGTTAAACGGTTTCAAACATACTTACTTTTAATTTACAAACCTTACGGAAAGACGTAACCGACTGGCAAATGTTTCTGATTTTTAGAATGATTTGTAGAAAGTAACGATACTTCTACCAAATTTATAGTTTTTAAGAATATGAAGAAATAATAAGATAATTACTTCAAAAAGTGCGGTTTAAAAATTTAAAATAATTATATTCGTTATTCTAAATTTAACCATAACCAATTATAAATGAGTATGAAACAAGCTGCTACTATAAATGAAGTAATTCAGTTATTGGATGAAATAATTGAGAAATCAAAATTAGAACAAAGTGCTCTGGGTTTGTTTGCTGCACTATATCGTGAAGTTACAGTAAAAGTAAAAGAAGGCATCCATGATGGTTCTTTTCAAAATGGTGAGCGAATGGAAAAACTGGATGTCATTTTTGCCAATCGGTATTTAAAAGCTTATTATCAATATAAAGCCAAAGAAAAACCATCAGAATGTTGGGAATTTGCTTTTTTGCAAGCCGAAAAATTCTGGCCAATAGTTCTTCAGCACTTACTACTTGGGATTAACGCGCATGTGAATCTTGATTTAGGAATAGCCTCTGCTCAAGTGAGTACTGTAGAGGATATTGCAAGTTTAAAATCTGATTTTGACCAAATAAACGCAATTCTTAGCAGTCTGGTTGGAGATGTAGAAAAAAGCCTGATTAAAATTTGGCCAACGCTCACGTGGATATTAAAACTAACAGGCAAAATAGACAACTTTTTTATTGATTTTAGTATGGAAACTGCCAGAGACGGTGCATGGAAATTTGCCAATGAATTTGTTGCGATTCCCGAAAATAAAAGGGAAGCCTGTATACAGGAAAGAGATAAAAAGATAACAGAAATTGCCCGATTAGTCTCAAACCCGGGATATTTTGTTAGCGCCGTTTTTAAATTCATTCGCTTATTTGAAAGAGGAACTGTTGCTCAAAAAATAATCGATATGCAGATGGTCGAACAAAAAAAGATTGAATATGCTGTTGCCTGATTTAAAATAATACCAAGAAAACAGTTAAGACTCGCTTTTAGAAAATATCATTATAGCCCAAAAGATTTCCAATTGAAATACCACTAAAAACTAAACCAACAACAATCAATAGTGTTATACCAAAGTAGTTCGAGTTGCCTTTTAGGATAAATTTTTCGGGATAATCTGGATTGTAGATTATCTTAATAGTTCTATTTATGTTGTTTTGATAAGATTGAAATTTGTCTAAATCTGACGATGTATGAAAAAAAGGTTTTCCTGTAAAAATTTTTCCTTCAGAGATTTGAAACTCAATGATAGGCGTTTTATAACCTTCTTCATCTGATTCATAAGAGACAATTTTTCCATGATGTTCGATTCCGTTTTTGTTAATCTGAATCAAAGATGAAATGCTATAAATTGTGTAAAATAATAATAATATTCCCAACAGCAAGACACTAATTACAGGTTTGTAAAACATGAAAAACACAAAAGCAATAACGAAAACTATCCCATATTTTTTATCTAAATCCTCCATTTTAGTACTGGTTTTATAAATCCTTAATTAATTCGCCTGGATTTATTTTTAAAGATTGTGCAATTTTAAACAAAGTACTTATTTTCATTTCCTGAGAACCTTTGATGTATTTCCTTAAATTTTCTACATCCAATCCAGCATCGTGCGCAACCTCTCTTTGTTTGAGTTGATTTGCTTCGATTATCTCTTTTATTTTAATCCCTAATTGTATTACAACTTCTGGAATTTCACTTTTTCTTGTTTTATTCATGGAGATGAAATTACAAGTAATAGATTGTTTTTATATGATTGTAAATAATCGGTTATTTATAACCGATTATTTTGTATTTTTGTTTTTTGCTTAATAAAAATAATTCGACTAAATAATGGATACAGAGCATAATACAGACACCCTTTCAAAAGAAACTGAAAAAAGACTAATTGATTTTTTTAATAAAACTGTAGAGCCAAAAGTAATGGCTAAGACAATAAGGCAACTAAATTATATAATCGCTTTAGGAATTATGCGAAGACATGAAACACTTCAAAGTGAAATAAGTAACATAGAAAACAGCTTTTTCTGGTTGAATGAATTAGCTGAAGTTTTACATCCTTATTTAGAAATTGAATAATTTTCTCTACGCTGTTCGAAGTCTCCCGACTTCGTACCCGTTCCAATATTTTTTAACCTGTTTTACTTATCGTTGTCGCTACGAAGTCGGGAGACTTCGCAGAGCGGGTAATTAATTCAGTGTGTTTTCTCTAATAGCTATGATAAGTTCCTGATAATTCTCAAAATGATCAGGACTAATCAATAATTCTGTACCATTTTCCAGAAACACTATACTTTCAAAATAGCCAGTGGTTATTTGTCCCACATCACTATAAGATCCTTGAACACGTTCTGTTTGAACTTTTAAAACTGAAGAATAAGGAGTAAATTCTACTTTATTTGAAGTTAAAGTTTTTCTTTTTATACCTTTTTTTGTGACAGTAATTTCATAAACGGAACGCATTTTATTAATGTGGAAAAATAAGCTTAATGCTAAAAATATAACCGATCCGAAAGTTACTTTATAATTTTCAGTACGAAAACTGCCGAAAAAATTATAGAGACAAATGAAATCAAATATAACGTAAACGAAGTTAATTCTAATTAAAAAATAAAGTTCGAAATTTTGAGCGTATTTTCATAGA
Organism: uncultured Flavobacterium sp.; assembly: GCF_963422545.1. NCBI lineage: Bacteria > Pseudomonadati > Bacteroidota > Flavobacteriia > Flavobacteriales > Flavobacteriaceae > Flavobacterium > uncultured Flavobacterium sp. The sequence continues at coordinate 149,040 of NZ_OY730255.1, read as the reverse complement.
AAGATAAAGTTCTTTTTTTTTGTCATATAGCACGGATTTGCAATCCGTGGCCGCAAAGATTGATTTGTTCTCTTTGTAAATATAACAAAAGCTACATGATTTTTTGTAGCTTTTATTTTGGATGATTTGTATTGTGTCTTATTGTTGCGGGCGTGGATTGCAAACTACGCTGTGCGAAGTCTCCCGACTTCATACTCGTTCCAATATTTTTTTAACCTGTTTTGCTTATCGTTGTCGCTACGAAGTCGGGAGACTTCGCAGAGCCGGGTGGCGTTTATAAGTGAGAAGCTTGTGACAGCGGGATTATTTTTCGATCATTTGTTAATGCGATTACTAATGCAATACCACAGAAAAGCAACGCAACAAATGCACGTACAATTTCATTTCCACCGTCTGCAGATGGGTTTGCAATGGCATCAGGAATATGAAAGAATAGAAAAAACAGTAAAAGCATAAATGCTAAAAGAAGCGCAATTGGTTTTATTACTATTTTGAAAATAATGGATATGCCTGCAATGATAAGGGCAGCACCAAAAAAATAAGTCCAAAACATTGGCGCTGGCAACCATTTTGGTACCATTGCAACGATAAAGTTGGCAAAAGTAAAATGACTCAATCCAAATAATATCATAAGAATTGAATAAAAAACTCGTCCAGACGGAATAAGTTTTTCTAATAATGAGGTAAAATTCTTTTCGGCTCTGGCAGAATTGTTCTCTGTAAATGATCCTGCCATTACAAATGCACCACCGCTATAGGTTAATTCTTCGAGAGCATTTATCCAAACCTGAAAATCTGGAGTTTTATCTGCACTAAGCATTATAATATAGGGTAAATGAGAAGTGATGATAGCAGCAAGAAAACAAAAGCCTAAATAAAGACATACTTTTTTTTGTGTCAATAAATTTAATTTTAAATAATCCTGAAATGATAATTCCTGCAAATATTAAAGCTATTCCGGTAAGAATGGGAAAGATACTATTGTTATGAGCCCAGGCAGGAAATGGAGATAAAATTTCTGAACGAAAATCTTTGATAATAATTTGATGAATCCCTAAAGCAACAACGCCGATACCATAAAAGAGACGGCCGATTTTAATAAGTTTTTCCATTAGTAGTAGTGTTAGAAAAAATGATTAAATAATTAGATTTTGGTAACTATCAAATATATAAATTAATTCATAAAATACTGATTTAAGGTTTTGTTTTTTAGTGGATTAATAAAATATTCGAAATCAGTAGCGTTTGCGTAGGTTTTTGCAAGGAATACTTCGGAGAGCTGGGGGCTTACTTAACATATATTTTCACCGTCAGGGTTTTCGATTTCAATATAATTATCTTCATCACCTTCACTCTCATTTGGGAGGTAGCTGATTATATCATAAAGATCACTTTCGGTAATATCATTTTTTAAATCGGTAAAATCTAACCTTTTTAGTGCATCAAAACAACAAGTTTCACATCTTAGGTTCATAGGAGCAAAATACATGAATGTAAGTATCATTGTAAGATCAACAAGGCTTAGATCTGGATCTCTGGCAATTAAACTTAAATGCAACATTTCAATTTCTAGTTGGTTTGATTCTTCTTCTGAACCTTCTATTGATTTACTAATCTTATACTCAAAACCTAAAATAGTTAGATTTTTTAAGATGTCAATAATTTCATCTTTTGTAAATCCAGAAACTCTTTCTAATAGTCTAATATCTTCATGTAGATCTCCAGTTATGTCATGGCGACATGAATGCATTACTAAAAATGTTAGAAATTTTCGTTCTCTATCAGTTGTCATTTTTAGTTTATTGAATACATAATATACGTGACTTTCAATTTCATCATCATCAAAATCTTTAAAAATTGAATGTATAATCTGTTTTATGTATTTTACATCATCGGGTAAAAAATTTACAGGCTCAATTCCTCCAAGTTTTTTAATTATTTTTTTTGCAAATTGTACAGGGGACAAGTCTTGTAGAGATACATAGCCAATAGTTTTTCTTATGCCAGGGATTTCTGTATTGTCAAATCTTGCAGGTAAGATATATTCATTATTTTCTGAAAATGCTCGTGTCTGAGCACTTTTTAATTCATGATTAGTCCAGATTTTTTTACTATAGTTCTCAGAAATGAATAAAATAGTATATTTTGCTTTGTTTTGATAAATGTCATCTAAATGTTGATATAAATCTTTGCCCCAAAGATTAGTATCTTCATACATATCGTAGAAAACTTTTACACCTGATTTTCTAAGAAAATTTGCAACTTTCTCAACATATTTTCTATCTTCTCCTGCAAAGGATAGTGCAACGTCATATTCTAAATCTAAACACTTATTCATTTTATGTAATTTGTATGATTTATTTTATAGTAGAAATCTATATTAAAATGTCAAAATCAATATTTCTTATTTTTATAAAAATATCTTATGTAAGGTTCTTAAAATATTTTTCTCAAGAAAATAATAATTAAAATTCAATAGTAAGAATTGTAATCCATATTATCTGGGTTATTTTGCATTTTCTAGCCAGCTAGGAAAATTTATATAACCATCTTCTAAAGACCAATCATAGACTTTTACCAAGTTTGATAGTTTGTAGCCTTTTCCCCAATATTCACTAGAAAAATTTGTTTGCTTTGGATCCAAGTCTTTAAAGGCTTTCCAATTGTTTCCATCATGCTCGTAGTAAGTTAACTTCTTTCCATCCTTGCTAATCACAAATCCGAGGTAGTCAAATATATTTCTTCCTTGTGCAAAAGTGTTTTGATTTTTGTCTTTAACACTGTTAATGTGAATTCCAAAAAGTTTATTACCCCTATCGTAACTTTTTAGTATTTCATATCGAACCCACCGTCTTTCCCAAGTTTGTGTTCCAATTAATGCACAAGTCACACTAGTATTTTCTAATCCTGCATTAATTAACCTTTTTAAAGAAAGATCTCCATGTCTTTTAGCATCTTCCCAAATTGAAGCATCAAAAAAACCTGCATCTTGACCACTTTGTTTTGTTACACCATGATTTCTAACAACATTTGCACGAAATGTTTTTACATCGTCATAGTGAAAACTAAAAAAAAACTCTTTTTGCCATTTTAATTTATAATAAAGATTACTACAAGTGTTAATAAAATTAATGTACCATAAAAAATATTTAATGTTTTAGAAAATATGCATGGAAACCACATGTTTTTTCCAGTGTTAAAAGAACTTGCATTTAGATCAAAATCGATTTGATTTTCATTTTTGTTTCGAACGATATTATAAAGATCTCGATATTGTCTTTCTAAACTCAAATAATAACCATCCAAAATCCAAAATAGAGGTGTTGAAATATAAGTTATAATCACATATTGAATATTTGAATCTTTTGCTGCAAAAGCAAATAAGGCAGCAATAAGTGTAACTGTCCATCCTTTGAGTAAGAATGAATTAATGTTCATTCTTGTTATTACAAGTTGTAAAAACTCTAAATGTTTTAGTTTGTTTTCCATAAAAATTTATTTTAGCCAATCTTCAAATGAAATTATTTTGCCATCAAGTTGATGTATTTTAATTTTTTCTACTGTTAAATCATCTAGATTGTCACTTCCAAATCTCATTTCAGGATATAAATGTAAATATTCATTTCCTCTCCAATTCCCTGATTTTGTTTCAATTGGTAGAATTGCTAATTTTTCATTATTTTTAAATGAATCTGCAATTCCAAGTTCCCAATTACACCATTTTGAACGCAGGCCATGATAAGTAGCTAAAAATAAAAAATGGTTAGTTTCATGAATTTTAGATTTTATTACTGAAGCTGTTATTCTATCTGTTTGTTCTGGCAAGGATTTATCTAACCAATCAATATAAATATTTATATTTAGGTTACTAAAGAGTAAGCTTATTTTATTTACAATGGTTTTGTCAAGATGGCTATGCGAAAGAAAAATACTTTTTATATGTTTACTTCCATCATTTCGGACTTTCTGTATTTGTTCTTCTACTGTTTTTCTTCCTTGTATGCCAATTTCTTTTTTATAGAATTGTTCAAGATTATTTTGTGAAATGAATTTTTCCATAACTATTTTTTTAACCAATCACTTAACCATGTTGTTTTTCCGTCAGGGTAAATTACCCTGAATATATTGTCATAGAATGAAAAATTGTCTTTGGCCACAGATTCTATTCTCGGATAAATTTGTAAATACTCATTTCCTGTCCAATGTCCATTACTATCTGCTAATGGTAATAAACAAATTTTGTCATTTTGCAATTTATAGGCATCACCAATTCCAACTTCCCAATTACACCATTTAGAAATAACAGCAGCATTTGTTGCTAGAAAAATAAACTTATCATCATTTAAGATTTTTGTTTTTATTTTTGAAGCAGTTATTCCATTAGGTTTTTCAGGCATAGTTTCATCCATCCAATCAACATAAACATTTATGTTTAATGATTTAAAAAAGGTTACAGCCTCTTCAATTAAGTCTTTGTCAGAATGTGCGTGAGAAAGAAAAATACTAGTAATTGCGTTCGATTTAGATTGCGCGCGAGCTTCGCTAACAAATCCTCTAAGATTTTTATATGAATTTGTTTTAGATAATGCTACACTCTTGAATTCACTCCTTTTAAAAATTGCCATATATTAATATTTAGAATTTTAGGATTTTTTTGTTAACTGTTTTTAAATAATTTAATAAAATGATAAAACTAATTTATGAAAAGTTTTACGATTACATATTTCTTCAAATATATAAATTAATACCGAAAAAACTGATTAAAAAATAATTTCATCAAAAATAACTTATTCTTAATCAATTGCTTTACGGAAAACCGTAAACTAAATTTTGAAATATAAAAAAATCTAACCATGGTAGAAGTGGCATCCTTTTTAGGCAAACGAAAAGATCTTGTTTAAGTGAAAATCTTCTACCTAATTATGAGAAAAATTATCTTTAAAAGATATGGCGAAATAGCAGGGTAAATTTGATGTATTCAATTAACATCGCTAAAAAGACTTAACACATTAATTTTATGCTTTTATAAAGTTTAATATATAACATTTTTGTTATATAACAAAAATGTTATATATTTGCTTAATATAATAAGAAGAAATCTAAAAACATTTAAATACCACAAATATGAAAAACGACAGACGTATTTGTTAATTTAAATTAAAGCAGATGGCTTCAGTAAATGAGTTGTTGAAACTTCTCAAAAAAGATGGTTGGTTTCTTTATAAAAACGGTGCAAACCATGATTTGTATCGACATGCAACAAAACAAAATCAACTTACTATCCCGAGACATGGGAGTAAAGAAATGGCAAATGGCACTTTAAATAGTATTTTGAAAGCAGCAGGACTTAAATAATTCTATAGCTTTTTAAATTTAATTCAGACGAATATGAATACAAAAAAAAGGGTAATTTCGGTTATTATTGAAAAAACTTCTACAGGTTTTTCGGCTTATGCAAAAGAAATTGATGGATTAGCTACAGTAGGAAATAGCATATCTGAAATAAAAGCAAATTTTAACGAAGTCCTTCAATATCATGTAGAATATCTACAAGAAAAAGGTGAAAAGGTTACAATTGCTGATTTTGATATTAGCTATCAAGTAGATCTAGAGCAGGTGTTTGATTATTTTAGTGTAATCAACAAATCAGCTTTTGCAGAACATTATGCAGGAATGAATCAAAGCTTATTTAGACAATATACTAAAGGTTTAGCAACTTTGTCAAGTGACAAAATGTTGCAGATTTCTAAAGGATTACACAAATTAGCAGATGAGTTAAGTGATCTGACTTTGGTTTAAATCATAATTAGTTAACTTATATTTTTATAAACCCCTTTTTTGAAGAGGTATATTTTTGAATATAGATTGGAGAAAAAAATGTTTCAATAAACACAAAAGCCCTAGCCCTGATAGAAGCGGCATCCTTTTTAGGCAAACGAAAAATTCCTAACTCAAACGTAAAATTTCTGCCTAAAAAGATATAGCGGATAGCAGGAAACAGCTCCTAAAAATCATTAAACTTCGCCTCAAAATCAGCCTTAAAAAACTCAAAAAGTTAATGATAGAATTTTCCACAAAAATTTTGTAATTTTGCAGTCCAATAAAAGGAATTAGAAAATGTTAGATAGACTTCAATATGTAAAGCAGCGTTTTGATGAGATTTCGGATTTGATTATTCAGCCGGATGTTATTGCTGATCAAAAACGTTATGTGCAGCTTAACCAGGAATATAAAAGCATAAAAGCACTGGTTGAAAAGAGAGAAGAATACATTCTTGTTTTAGCAAATATTGATGAAGCAAACGAAATTATTGCTGACGGAAGCGATGCAGATATGACCGAAATGGCCAAAATGCAGCTTGACGAAGCAAAGGAACGCTTGCCTCAACTTGAGGAGGAAATTAAATTTATGTTGATTCCTAAAGATCCTGAAGATGCTAAAAACGTAATGGTCGAGATTCGCGCCGGAACGGGTGGTGATGAAGCGAGTATTTTTGCCGGAGATTTATTTAGAATGTACACTAAATATTGCGAAAGCATGGGATGGAGAACTTCGGTTGTTGATATGAACGAAGGAACTTCTGGTGGTTTTAAAGAGGTTATTTTTGAGGTTACCGGTGAGGATGTTTACGGAACTTTGAAGTTTGAAGCTGGTGTGCACCGTGTACAACGTGTTCCTCAGACTGAAACTCAAGGTCGTGTGCATACATCGGCAGCTACAGTTATGGTTTTACCAGAAGCTGAGGAGTTTGATGTACAAATTGATATGAACGATGTTCGTGTTGATTTCTTCTGTTCATCTGGACCTGGAGGACAATCTGTAAATACTACGAAATCGGCAGTACGTTTAACGCACATTCCAACCGGATTGGTGGCGCAATGTCAGGATCAGAAATCACAGCATAAAAATAAAGATAAAGCGTTAACGGTTTTACGTTCTCGTTTATACGAACAAGAATTGGCTAAGAAAGAAGCTGAAGATGCTACAAAACGTACTTCTCAGGTGAGTTCCGGTGACAGATCTGCTAAGATTCGTACGTACAACTATGCTCAGGGTCGTGTAACTGATCACAGAGTTGGTTTGACACTTTACGATCTAGGAAACATCATGAATGGTGATATCCAAAAAATTGTTGCCGAGCTTCAATTGGTTAACAATATGGAGAAATTGAAAGAGGCTTCGGAAGTTTTCTAAGGTGCTGAGGTTCAGAGGTGCAAAGGCACAGAGGTTTAAAGATCTGCAATCTCGACTAAAATAAAAAAGAGACTGTTTCACTAGTGAAACAGTCTCTTTTTTATAAAGTTCAAAATCTGATAACTCCGCATCTTTTGGCATCTTTGTACCTCTGTGCCTTTGAACCTTACAAATATAGTGAAGGATATTAACTGTTTAATCGTTTGTTTTTTAAGCGTATAAAACAAGCTAGATACCTAGAAATACTCTTGTGAATTCAAAATATTTATATAGGATAGAGTATATGTACATACGATTCTTTAATATTATTTCGCTAAACTTTTCCATAATACTTAAATTTTAGTTAGACAATTACTCTTTTGAAGGTTTGTGTTGTCATGAATCTTCTTTTAAGGCTCATGTGGTTTCGAAACTAAATTGGTCACGAGAAGCTGTAAAAACGATCCGAAGATGTTCTTGAATGTCGAATTGCTTTTACCAACCACAATTTTTTTTGCGAGATAACCAATTCCAATGCTAATGGCAGATTGCGCCAAATTACTTTTAAAGCCTACAGTTTCGTTGATTTCTTCGACTGTATTTTTAATGAAGTTTAGAGGTTTAAGATTTTCTTTGATTTCGTCAATTTCGTTTTTAATAGCGCACCATTCGGCTTCCTGTCGGATTTCCAGTTGTTCAATCATCTGATTTAATGAATCGATAGTGTAAACGGTTTCCATAACAGTCTTTTTTGGTTTATCAATTAATTTAAATCAGCTTTGATGTCTTTTTTAGTTTCTTTTAAAATACTGGAAATAATCATATTTCCAATAGGGGTTTTAATCAGTTTGTGTTGTGTTTTGTGCATCACAATGGCAACAATTAAATAGAATAGCGCCATGATAAAAAAGCCGTAATAATAGGCTCCAAGCAGTTTTCCAATCCATAAACTAATTCCAATATTCAGGAATAAGGTAAAAAATGCAACAACAGCGCCAACTGCGATCTTTGATGTCAATGTCGATAAAATATCGGCAGATGTTGATACCGTTTTGAGCTTAATTAATTCTAAACTTGTTTTGGTATAATTTTCTACTTTCTCATAAAGATCTAAGTTTTCGTTTGTTGTTGCATTTGATTCCATGTTTGTGGGTATTTATGGTTTAAAATGGTCACTTTTTAGTAGTTTATTTTTATGCTTTTGCTTCATCTTTGGTAGAATTGAAGTCTTCTTTTACTTGATTGAATTTTGATTTTCCTTCTTCGATAATACCTTTACCGTTTGTGGAAATAGTATGTACAATACCGTCAAATTTCGATTTTACTTTATCTCCGTAATCTTTTGATTTATCTGAGATTTTTTTTCGGGTATTTGATCCTTTATCCGGTGCAAATAAAACCCCTAAAACTGCTCCCGCAGCAGCAGCTCCTAAAATTCCTAAAATGGTGTTACTCGTTTTCATGATGTTTGATTTTAATGGATTATTGTAATTGTATAGTAGTCAAATCTCAGAAAGAGAAAATGGTATCTGAGATCCTTCTTTGTTTTTCAATAACTGTTAATCTCTAATTATAATATAAATCAATATTAATTGTAAGGCGTTTAGGTGTATTCATTGTTGATACGCTCTGTTTCTCGCAAGAGCTGATATTGTTCAGGTAAATATTGTAAAACTAATTTTAGAATCGTTTTATCATTAGTTTCCTTAGAGATCGATTCAAACAAATTAATTTGTTCGCTTAAGGATTGTGCCATTGAGTTTAAATATGCTTTTTTAAAACTGACGTCTGTTGCATCAATAAGATCATATAAATCTCGTTTGTGTGTTGCATTTATTTCCGTGATAATAATTAGCTTTCTATTGGCTATTCTATTTACATCTTCTAGTAAATTGCTTTGTTGAAACTCAATTTTTTCACTTAATTCCTGTATTTTGATGTCTGAACTTTTTTGTTGTGCAATTTGACTTTTAGAAATAATAGCTTTACTCACATTTGCTGTTGCAATGAAAAAAAAGGCTTCGATTTCTTCTTTTTCATTTTTTGTAAAAGCTTCATTTTTTAGAGACGTTTCTATCGTATTAGTTTTTTTGCATGACGAGATGCAAACTAATATTATCAATAAAAAAACAGCTCTAAAAATTGTAGCTTTCAAGGGAGGAATTGTTTTCATTATTACTTCTTAAAGTATTTCAATACAAAGATGGTAATGAAACTAGGATTTTGCTTTACAGCATAAAAATGAAACGTTATATAATTCCCATAAAGGATTTATATAACGCTTATTATCTGTTGTTTAAAGGTGTTTAGTCCGGAAGAAAAACGGTAAAAACAGAACCCTTGTCAGGTGTGCTGTCGGCTATGATATGACCTTTGTGATTGTCTACGATTTTCTTACAAATGGCAAGTCCAATTCCGGTTCCTGGATAATCTGTTTTAGAATGCAAACGTTGGAATAATACAAAAATGGTTTCTTTGAATTGTGGGTCAAAACCCATTCCGTTGTCTGTAAAGGTTATTTTATGGAATTTCTTGACATTCTGTTCCAGTAGATCCGGATAATTGGCCGAAAGTACTTTTTCGCTTTCTATTGTAATTTCGGGAGCTATATTTGGCCGATTGTATTTTAAAGAATTTCCAATCAGGTTAATGAAAAGCTGCTCAATTTGATAAGGAATTACAGTTAATTTTGGCAATTTTGAAACTGTTATAACGGCTTTCTTTTCGTCAATTATTTCGGTTAATTCAGATTCTGCATTTTTGAGTAATTCATTTAAGTTGGTTTTAATAAACTCCTTTTTGGTTGTATTGGTTCTCGAAAACAAAAGTAAGTCATCAATTAAAACGCGCATTCTTTTTGCCGAAATTTCGATTTTTGCAAGATAATCTCTGGTACTTTGCGACACAAGAGCTTTATCATCATCTGAAACTCTGGAGATAAAAGTCTGAATTTTTCTAAGCGGTTCCTGCAAATCGTGACTCGCAACATGGTTGAAAGAAGCTAACTCTTTATTGCTTTTTTCGAGTTCTTTGTTTCGTTCCTGAAGTTCAATATTAAGCAAATGCTCATCAGTAATGTCAAAATTAATTCCGAGGAGAATATTACTTCCCTGCTGGTCCGTCACTAATTTTCCGGTAGTTTTAAAGTATCTGATTTCATGACTTGGAAGTATAATTTTATAATAAACAAAAGGCAATTGTTTATAATTAAGAATGCCTTCCATAGAATTAGAAACTGTTTCTCTATCTTCAGGATGAACAAAATTCAGAAATGTTTCTTTTTCAGGAACAAAAGCATTTGGTTCGTAACCTAATAAACGATATTGATTGTCTGAATAATCAATTTTATTAGTGTCAAGATCCCATTGCCAGGTACTGAATTTACCAATAGCTTCAGATTCGGCAATAAGTCCGCTCGAGATCAAAAGTTTTTTATTGTAGATTTTCAAACGCTCAAAATCACGGCTGATCTGTCTGTAAGCTAATAAAATAAAACATAATGCCGCCAGAAACAATGAAATAGAGAAAAGTGGACTTAAAGAAATCTCGGCATCGTAAATTTTTAGCCTTTTGTCTAAATAGCTTTTTTCGATGTCGTTCATTTCATCAACCTTAAAACGAATGTTTTCCATCAAAATTCGACCACCAAACATGTGATTGTCTAGTTTTCGTTTATCATAAGTTTTTGGGTCACTATATTTTAAGCAATTTTCAAAAGAAACAAAACGCTGAATAATAAGCTTGAATAAATTTTCAAGATTTTGGTGCTGTTTTGGGTTATCTGCAGTTAATTTTTTTAGGTTAATAAATGAAGTGTTTACTTTGTCGCGCGAATAAATATAAGGTGTTAAAAAGCGGGCATTGCGTGTAATAATATATCCACGCTGACCCGTTTCAGCATCCTTAATCGCTGACATTAATCGCTCCAGTTGTATATTTATTTCATACGTATGCATTACCAACTTACTGGATTCGTTCAAATCCTGATTGTGTTTGTAAGCAATAGAAGATAGAAATAACAAAATGAAAATTGCGATTACAAAAATAACTCTCAATGAGTTTGAAGAATTAAAATTTGGTATCCATTTCATTGGTATTCTATATTAGAGTCGGAGCAGGAAATTATCACGATTTAACCCAGAGGTGTGATAGTGCCAGTTTATAGTCACGACTTCATTAATTATTTTTTTCAGTGTATTAAAATCGCTTGGTTTTTTGATGTAAATATTAGCTCCCTGAATAAAGGTGTCCTCAATATCTTCTTCAGACGAAGAAGTAGAATAAATTACAACAATAATATCCTTAAGACGTTCTGTTTTTTTTATTTCAATTAAACATTCTTTACCAGTTTTTTTAGGCATATTCAAATCCAGAAACAATACATCCGGCAGTTTATTATCGGGATTCATCAAATGATCCATTAATTGCATACCGTCATGTACAAAATTTAGGTTAGTTTGTATTTTTACTTCTTCAAATGCATCTTTAAAAAAAAGGCGGTCATCTTCATCATCGTCAGCCAATAAAATGTATAATGCGTAGTTTTGCATTTTGTGTGGTATTTAATTTTATTTTAAATTTTCTCTGCGTTTTTTAATTATTCTCTGAAAAGCCGATGGTGTTATTCCGGTTGTATTTTTAAACTGCGTACTCAAATGTGCAACACTCGAATAGTTTAGTAAAAAAGCAATTTCGGTCAAACTCATTTCATTGATAATAATTAATTGTTTTGCTCTTTCAATTTTCTGTAAAATGATAAAATTTTCAATAGAAGAGTAGGTTACTTCTGAAAAAACATTCGATAAATAACCATAACTATGATTGAGTTTCTCAGCCAGAAAAACAGAACTTTTATAATTGTTACCGTTATCCATAAAAACTAACTCAATTATAGCATCTTTTATTTTTTGAACTAAGACACTTTTTTGATTTTCTACAATTTCAAAACCACAAGGACTTAAATTATTTTTTAAAGTTTCGAGTGTATCTGCATCAATATTATCGGCAACCTCAATCTCGCCAAATCCCAGACTTGTAAAACTTATATTTTGCTGTTCCAGGTTGTGTTTTAAATATTGAGTGCAAATGGTATTTATGTCGAACTTTATAAATAGTTTCATTTTAAAGAAATTTGGTTAAAGATAATTAATTTATTTTTGGTTACGGCTTATAATGCCCGTCAGAGTTGCATAAACATTGAAAAAAGTAGGTGGAATCTTCAAAAAAATACCGTCTAATATATTTTTATTAGACGGTATTCCCTGATTGAGTTATAAGGATTTATAAATCTGATAGGATTTGATAAAATTCTTCTTTTGCCTATCCCTACTTTTGCTGAAGTCTTCTGTACATTTCGTCTACTTTTCCTTCAGCAAACATCAAATCATCATCTGTCAGAGGTGCATATTAATTGTTTCAATTTGCCTTTTAACTCATTCCAGTTTCTTTTATTTCGGTACTATTTTTAATCTTTTTCGTTATGCATTTATTAGTATTGTAAAGTTGCAAAATATTGGACTATTTTGTGTTACATTTATTTCGTTAAGCGTTTCATAATTCACATTTTTCTTTTATCAAACCTGGTAACGACGTAAAATCCAGGCCATTTTTTCATGTTCCTGCAATAAACCTGTTACAAAATCTGCTGAACCAATATCATTATTGTCATTCTCAAAAACCGGAATATACGCTCTAAACTCACTTACCATTTGCTCATGATTTTCAAGAAGTTCCTCCAGCATATTTTTTTGTGAAGCATATTCCTTAGGAGATTCTTTTAGAGTCGAATTTTCTATAAATTCTTTCATAGTTCCAATCGTTTTTTCGCCAAGCTGACTAATGCGTTCTGCAACTTCATCGATATTAGCTTCAAGAATTCTATATTGATCTTCAAACAGTTTATGTAATTCCATGAAACTATTCCCGGAGATATTCCAATGAAATTTTCTGGTTTTTACATATAAGGTCATTTCATTAGATAAAATTGTGGCTAATATGGTAGTACTCTTTTTTAAGTTTTTTGGCATTATCCCGATATGTAGACTCATAATTTCTTGATTTAGGGTTCATTATCAAAGTTAGAAAAGAACGTTTTCTTTTTTCTTATATAATTTGCCAAAGATCTTACATGAATTCAATGTTAAAGTGAAATTCGCAAACCAATAATATTATTTGTAATTTTGCCGCACTAGTAAAATACAATATGACAACACAACAACTACACGAACAAATCCTTTTAAAAAAATCTTTTTTATGCGTTGGATTAGATCCTGATCTAACCAAAATTCCACAACATTTATTAGAAACCGAAGATCCTATTTTCGAGTTCAATAAAGCCATAATTGATGCAACGCATGATCTTGCAGTGGGATACAAACCAAACACCGCTTTTTTTGAAGCTTATGGAATAAAAGGATGGATTTCACTTCAAAAAACAATTAATTATATCAACGAGAATTTTCCGGAAATGTTTACAATTGCCGATGCAAAACGTGGAGATATCGGAAACACGTCGAGTATGTATGCAAAAGCTTTTTTTGAAGATTTGAATTTTGATAGTGTAACTGTTGCACCCTATATGGGAAAAGATTCTGTAGAACCTTTTCTTGCTTTCGAAAACAAACATACGATCATGTTAGCTTTGACTTCAAACGAAGGCGCTTTTGATTTTCAGACCTTAACGACAAACGGAAAAGAATTATACAAACAAGTTTTAGAAACTTCTAAAACGTGGAAAAATAGCCATAACTTAATGTATGTTGTTGGTGCTACAAAAGCCGAATATTTTGCCGATATCAGAAAAATTGTTCCGGACAGTTTCTTGTTAGTTCCGGGAATTGGCGCTCAAGGCGGAAATTTATCAGAAGTATGCAAATACGGAATGAATGATAAAGTTGGTTTGTTAGTAAACTCGGCAAGAGCAATTATCTATGCCTCAAAAGGAACTGATTTTGCAGAAAAGGCTAGAGAAGAAGCTTTATCAGTTCAAAAAGAAATGGCAGAGATTATTAGTTTCAGGTTTCAGGTTTAAAGTTTCAAGTTGCTTTACTTTGAACATAATTTTACCGCAAAGAGCGCGAAGTTTTTTCGCAAAGTTCACTAAGAAATTAGCTAGAGGTTCGTAAAAGTTTTTTTAAGTTCTCAAAGAAGAGTATAAGTTTGTCTTATTTAAGCTTGGAGAACTTAAAAAAACTTTAATTAAACGAATATATAAACCTTTGCAACCTTTGCGAAAAAACTTTGCGCTCTTTGCGGTTAAATACACACTCCAACAACTTGAAACCTGAAACAAAGAAAACATGAAACAACTAAAAGACCAGTTTGGCACTTTACATTCTTTTGAAACGGCTCCAAAACGTATTATTTCGTTAGTTCCTTCTCAAACAGAATTGCTTTATGATTTGGGTTTAGAAGAAAAAATCATCGGAATCACAAAGTTTTGTGTGCATCCGTATCATTTTAAATCTACCAAAAAGATTGTTGGCGGAACTAAGAAAATCCATTTCGAAAAAATAAAATTATTACAACCCGATATTATCATTTGTAATAAAGAAGAAAACACAGAAGAAATCGTAAAACAATTGCAGGAAATATGTCCGGTTTGGGTTACGAATATTGTTTCTATAGAAGATAATTTTCAGATGATTTCAGATTTCGGACAATTATTCAATTGTAGAACCGAAGCTCAAAAGTGGAACGACAAACTGACTTTCGCTTTAAGCGATTTCAAAAAATATATTCAGGATATTCCGGAAAAAAAAGCGGCTTATTTTATTTGGAAAAATCCATTTATGGTCGCAGGAAATGATACCTATATAAATGAATTATTAAAACTGAATCATTTCAAAAATATCTACAGTGATAAAGGGCGTTATCCTGAAATCGAACTTAAAAAAATGCGTTTAGAAGGCGATCTGGATATCGTTTTTCTTTCCTCAGAACCTTATCCTTTTAAAGAAGAAGATGCTTTCGAGATTGGAAGGTTCACACATCACGCCAAAACCGTTTTCGTAGACGGCGAAATGTTCTCCTGGCACGGCAGCCGATTATTAAAGGCTTTCCCTTATTTTAAATTACTTCATGAAAGGTTGAAAGGTTAGTTTCAGGTTTTCTTTGTTTCAAGTTTCAAGTTGTTGGATTGTGTATTTTACCGCAAAGTACACAAAGGTTTTTTTATGTGCGTGGTTTTGTATAAAACACAAAGTTCGCAAAGCTTTGTATATATAACTTTGCGAACTTTTACAGTCAAATTTATTTGCCACGAATTACACGAATTACACAAATTAGTACAAATTAGCACAAATTAGCACGAATTTAATTAGTGAAATTAGTGGCGAAAAAACTTTGCAAACTTTGCGAAAAAACTTTGTGCTCTTTGCGGTAAAACTAAACTCAAAGTAAAGCAACCTGAAACCTGAAACTTGAAACAAAAAAAACAAAACTAGTATAAAAAAAGAATGCCGGCATCTCGAAGACGCCGGCATCATTTAACTAACCAAAACCAAAATAATAAATAACCAGTTTATTACACTACAAAGATCCGATATATATGAATGTTTAGCTGTTAAGGTTTTGTTATTACTTTGTTGGACATAAGTTAAGATTCTTTAAATCGCTTTTCTGAGCTTTCTGTAACGTTAAATAGCTTCTGGTTATTAAAATATAATAACAATCAATTTTGTTTATTAATATCGTAAAGATAAGTTTGTATATTTGATAAAGTGTTAAATATCAGTCATGTGTGATTTCTTAAAAAATTAGCATTTGGTAGAAAACAGTTAACTTTAATAATAAAAAAACAAAAGAAATGAGTGATTCAAACGAAAGTAAATGTCCTTTTCACAACGGACAAATGAAAGAAACTGCTGGTACAGGAACATCTAATAAAGATTGGTGGCCAAATCGTTTAAACTTAAACATATTGCGTCAAAATTCTAGTTTGTCAGATCCTATGGAAAAAGGTTTTAATTATGCTGCTGCGTTTAAGACTTTAGACTTAAATGAAGTCAAAAAAGATCTTTTTGATTTAATGAAAGATTCTCAGGATTGGTGGCCGGCTGATTATGGTCATTATGGTCCTTTGTTTATTCGTATGGCATGGCACAGTGCAGGAACTTACCGTATATCTGATGGTCGTGGAGGCGCGAGTTCAGGTAGTCAGCGTTTTGCTCCTCTTAATAGCTGGCCGGACAATGGTAATTTAGATAAAGCACGTTTTTTACTTTGGCCAATTAAGCAAAAATATGGAAATAAAATTTCGTGGGCCGATTTGATGATCTTAGCAGGTAACTGCGCTTTAGAATCTATGGGATTCAAAACTTTTGGATTTGCAGGTGGTAGAGAAGATGTTTGGGAGCCGGAACAAGATGTTAATTGGGGTAATGAAACAACATGGCTGGGTGATACAAGATACAAAGGAGAGCGCGAACTTGATAATCCGTTGGCGGCCGTGCAAATGGGATTAATTTATGTAAATCCTGAAGGACCAAACGGCAATCCTGATCCACTAGGATCTGGTAGAGATATCAGAGAAACTTTTGCCCGTATGGCAATGAATGATGAAGAAACTGTGGCTTTGACAGCAGGAGGACACACTTTTGGGAAGGCACATGGAGCCGGAGATGCAGCGTTGGTAGGAGCAGAACCAGAAGGTGCAAGCATCGAACAAATGGGGTTAGGATGGAAAAATAGTTTTGGTACCGGAGTAGGTGGAGACGCTATTACAAGTGGTCTTGAAGGCGCATGGAAACCAAATCCTACAACTTGGGACAACGGCTATTTTCAAACATTGTTTAAATATGATTGGAAATTAACTAAGAGCCCTGCAGGAGCGCATCAATGGACACCAACTGATGAAAGTGCTGCTACAATCGTAGAAGATGCACATGACCCAACGAAAAGACATGCTCCTATGATGACAACGGCAGATATGGCAATGAAAATGGATCCTATTTATGAGCCAATTTCAAGAGACTATATGCATAATTTTGACAAATTTGCTGATGCTTTTGCCAGAGCATGGTACAAACTGACTCACAGAGATATGGGGCCAATTACACGTTACTTAGGACCTGAAGTTCCAAGTGAAGTGTTGATCTGGCAAGACCCAATTCCTGCTGCTAAAAATGAATTAAGCCATAATGATATTGCTGTTTTGAAAGAGAAAATCCTTTCAAGCGGTCTTTCGATCTCGCAATTAGTACATACTGCCTGGGCATCAGCTTCTACATTCCGTGGTTCTGATAAACGTGGAGGAGCAAATGGAGCTCGTATTCGTTTTGAACCTCAAATTAGTTGGGAAGTCAATTCTTCAAATCAATTAAAAAAAGTATTAACAACTTTAGAAGCAATACAAAATGAATTTGCCAATTCGGGAAAAACTGTTTCTATAGCAGATTTAATTGTTTTGGGAGGATCAGCAGCAATCGAAAAAGCGGCATCAAAAGCGGGATTAAATATAGAAGCCCCTTTTACACCGGGAAGAGGAGATGCAACTTTAGAGCAAACAGATGTACATTCGTTTGAAGCATTAGAGCCAAAAGCAGATGGATTCAGAAACTATAAAAGCGCTAAAACGACTGCAATAACAGAAGAACTTTTGGTAGACAAAGCACAATTATTAAACCTTACAGTACCTGAAATGACGGTTTTAGTTGGAGGTTTGAGAGTATTGAATGCCAATTACGACGGTTCTAAATATGGTGTGCTTACTGCAAATGCAGAAACATTAAGTAATGATTTCTTTGTTAACTTACTTGATTTGGGTACTACCTGGAAAGCAATTAACGAAACCGGAGAAACTTTTGAAGGACGCAATCGTGCAACAGGAGAAGTAAAATGGACAGCAACCCGTGCAGATCTTATATTTGGTTCTAATTCTGAACTTCGTGCTATAGCAGAGATTTACGGCAGTAATGATGCCAAAGAAAAATTTGTGAAAGATTTCGTTGCAGCATGGACCAAAGTAATGAATCTGGACCGATTCGATTTACTTAAATAGTTTTTAAAAGGTTCAAAGCTAAAGAGTTACAAAGGTTCAAAGCTTTTTTACTTTATATAAAAATCAAACCCGACAGATTTTAAATATCTGTCGGGTTTATTTTTTTTAGGTTCAAAGGCGCAGAGCTACAAAGGTTCAAAGAGAAATAAAATCAGCGAAAACCAGTTTAATCCTTCAAATCCGCGAGCAAAATCTATAGACAACAGCCTTTGTGATCTTCAAAAAAAATCAACAGGATACACAAGCAAAAAAACTTAGCGTACTTTGCGGTTAAAAAAACTTGCAGTTAGAAATATATTTAAGAAAACACAACTGTTTTATTACTGTAAACCATTGTCTTACGTTCAGCATGCAATTTAATTGCTCTGGCTAAAACAATCCGTTCTAAATCACGTCCTTTCATAATAAAATCATCTACAGAATGTATGTGAGAAACTCTCGCAATATCCTGCTCGATAATCGGACCTTCGTCTAATTCTTCGGTAACATAATGACTTGTGGCTCCAATAATTTTCACACCACGTTTAAAAGCCGAGTGATAAGGTTTTGCACCCGGAAATGCAGGTAAAAAGGAATGGTGAATATTGATAATTCTATTTTCGTAAAGCGAAATTAATTTTGGAGTTATTATCTGCATATAACGCGCCAAAACAATAAAATTGATTTGATATCTTTTCAGTAATTCAATTTGTTTGGCTTCGCCTTCTTCTTTATTATCTTTTGTAAAAGGAACACAATGAAACGGAATATCAAATCGTTCTGCAATTGATCTTAGTTCATTATGATTACTTATAATAACCGGAATTTCAACATTTAATTCCCCGGCGCTGTAACGTCCTAAAATATCAAATAAACAATGATCGTATTTAGATACAAACAATGCCATTTTTGGTTTTTGTTCCTGATTGTACAAATCCCATGACATATTAAATTGAGTTGCGATGGTCTGATCGAAATCGGCTTTAAGACTTTCGATAGTAATGCCAGGGTTGGTTAATTCACACTCCAATCGCATAAAAAATACATTTTGCTCCACATCAACATGCTGGTCGATGTAGGTTATATTTCCTTCAACTTTTGCAATAAAAGTAGTCACCGAGGCAATAATATTTTTTTGGTCTTTGCAGTGAATCAGAATGGTTATTTTTTGCATTTTCTGTTAGTTGGTTAATCGGTTAATCGTTTAAATGCTAAATCGTAAATTCGGTTATACAATTAAACGATTAAACAGTTAAACGGAAACTACTTTTTGTCCTGCATAGCAAATACTTTTTGCAGCAAAGGCGTTGTTCTCGCATTAATATTAGCACGTATATCTTTTTCTTCAACAGCAATCATTTTAAAAACCCCTGCCAAAGCCTGATTTGTTGTATAATCAGTCAAATCAGGATTTACTTTTCTAACTAACGGAATCATGTTGTATTTGTTTATAATATTAGTCCAAACTACATCGGCGCCCACTTTTTCGAAAGAATTTTTAATCACCGGATTAAACTTTGCGTACAAAGCAGTATTGGTGCCTTTTTGTAAATAGGTAGTTGCAGCATTTTCACTTCCCAACAAAATATTTTTAGCATCTGTAAACGACATATTTTTTACCGCTGTAACAAATATCGGAGTTGCTTCTTTCACAGCATCTTCGGCCGCGCGGTTTAACATTTTAACTCCTTCATCGGCAAGAGAGCTTAGACCTACTTTACGTAACGTAACATCTACTTTTTGTAATTCTTCTGGCATTAAAATTTTTACAGCTTCATTTTTATAAAAACCATCTTCGGCGGTTAATTTACTTACTTGTTCAGTAATTCCTTTGTTTAGAGCTTCTTTTAATCCAGAAGCAATATCAACGCCGCCAACTCCTTTAATTTGAGTTGATAATTTTGAAAGTTTTTGAGCTAAAGTTTCTTTTACCTGAGCATGAGAGCTAAGAGAAAATACAAGGGCTAAAATTAAAATCTTTTTCATTAAGTAGGTTTTTTATAAGTTTCAAAAATACTACTTATTCAAAAACAAAGCCACAATTTTATTTTAGGAGCACAAACAATTTGTTTCATAAATAACAATAGTCTTTTTTAAGGTTCTGAGATTCTGAGGTTCTGAGTTGCTAAGGTTTGAAAATATAAGGAAAACTATTTACCATTTCTATTTCTATGCTAAAACTAGTTTTTTTTTAGGAGCTAATCCCGCTATTCGTTTCAATCTTTTGTTTTTTAAAGAAAAAAACAAAAGGATTTCCACTTCTATCGGGGCTAGATAAGAGATTTTTTGAGTTTTAAATTACTAATAGTAACAAAAAAAGAGATTCAACATAAGCTGAATCTCTTTTGATTTTTGTGTTTAAAAAAAAATACTTCAAAATAACAAAATTGCGATCTGGTCCTATAGCTTAGAGCCTTAGCAACTCAGAACCTCAGAATTTCAGCATCTTTCTTTCACGGCCAATACATTCTAACATTATATTCCCAGTAAGTTTTGCTTGAAATATAAGTTGGTTGTATGGCATTAATTGGAAGATTCTTTTGGTCGTACAATTGTATTCTTATGATTTTTTCCTTGCTGTCATCTTTTAAATCGATGTTTCCTTCTGCAGCGTCTATTAATTTCTTTTTCTTTAAATACAAATCAGTTTTTTCGATAATAAAGGCAATTGCAGCTTCATTATTAGATTCTCTTTCTCCGGCTAAATTTCCATTCTCATCAAAAGTTTCCATTCTTTGTAAATAGTCATTATTGTAATAGAAAAGCTGAAAAGTTATACCTCCATGCAATACCTGTAATTTTTGATTCATTAAACGAAACCGAAGTATTTGTTTTTTAGCATTTGTAAATTCAACCGAACCATTTCCTGTTGCATCAATGTGGCTATATAAAACTTTAGAAGGTTTTGCGAATTGTTTTATCCTGTTGGTGTAGACTTCGTATTTATTTTGAGAATTTACGGTATTACAAATATTCAGAAAAAGACAAAAGTATAGAAGTAAGGCTGGTTTCATTTGGCAGAGATATTGGTGTAAAGTTATGGAGTATAAAACTAAATTTTATAAACTATTTTACTTTTTCAATAAATTAATATTCTCTTTAGTAGCCACAATATATACTTGCTTTACACTGTATTTCCAAGTGCCTCTTTTTTCAGCAACAACAAATATAGTTCCTTCTCCTTTAGAACCTTTTATCGGAATTTGTAAATCGCAATTTCCGGTATCATTACTTAAACTAATATTTCCTGATGCCATTCCTTCTTCTTCAATCGGACTTCCAAGTTTTTCTATTATGACGTTATTGTGTTGAACTTCGGTCATAACTTCTTTATAAACATCAGATTCTTTCATCATCGAGGTAACTCCAAAGAAAACTCCCGCTATAAATAAACAAAGAAGTATTAAAAGGCTTACGCAGCCAGTTGGTACAAGCCATTTCCAGTTTCTGTCCCACCAACTTTTTCTAATGTCATTATAACTATCTTTCATCACAGTTAATTTTAGATTTGAATTTAACACCTACCTAAAGGTACTGCTAATCTTCCAATTTCTATAATAAGCTTTTTATAATTTTTGGATAAGAATCTTAGTTTATTCAGAATTTATAAGATGATTTTGTACGTTTTAGCGATTATTAAAAGCTATTTCCTGTAAAGCATTTGGGTTACTGATTGCATTAACAACTTCTTGTTTTCTCATGGAATCAAAATATCCGGTTCCTGTAATTAACAGAAGTTTTTTTGGAACGATTGGTTTTTTATCAAAAATGGTCGAGTATAGTAAACTCGCCTGCATAAATCCGCCATCATTTAAAAGATGAAGTGTATGTTTTCCATAACGCAGATTGTCTTTGTTTGCAGCCAAATATTTATAACCACTTTTACCTTGATAAGCATCTTTAATAGCATCACCAACTCTTAATAAACCGGCATTTTTTACAAATCCCATAACCGAAATGGCATTTTTACGCATTTTATCATAATTTTCCATAAAATCAGAATCTGTATAAGATGCAGGTGGTACTCCTTCGTAAATATAAACTGCTACATCAGGACTATTTTCATGTATTTTTTCAACAAGCATTTTTACATTAGCTTTATAATTCTCAATTTCAAATAAAGCTACGAGAGTTGATTCCTGAATAACCACATAATCGTAGTAATTGCCATCTTTATCTCTATTAGAAAAATTTTGATTAGCTTCTGTTCTGTTTGTATCATAAACTTTTTGCAACGAAACACCTACAGTTATTAATTGATCAATATTTATTGGTTGATTGTTTGCGTCGCAAAATTCTTTAAACAATGTTGGAGTACTTACAAAATATTCTATCTGACTGTTTCCAATAAACAATATACGAGGAGGTCCGCTGGTTTTTGGAGGTGTAGGATGTGTAATGATTTTTTCGGATGCTGTATGATTTTCAGTAGAAGAATGTTTAGTACAGGAGGAAAATAAAATTGCTGCGATACTAAAAATTAAAATGTATTTTTTCACTTTATACTTATTAAAAAGATATTTGCAAATATCTTTTTAATCGATTTTAGCAATGGCTCTTAAAAGATTTAAAGAGTGTTGTTTTAAGACATTTTTTACTCAATAAATGAAAAGAGAATAATGTTTTTTTTGATGAGTTGAGGATTCTATAAATGACTAAAGCGAAAATAGAACTAATTCTATTTTCGCTTTAATTTCTTAAATATGTAAAATTTATGCGTATTGTAAGCAGTATAAATCAGGATTGTAAACGGGATTGATTTGCTTTAAGTCGGCTAATATTTTATGCGTATAATCTCTGCCGCCAATTGCTAAATAAAATATAGATTTTGAGATATAAAATGGTAGTAATGGTAATGAACGCCAGCCATTTGATAAATTTTTTAAAAAATGATGTAATGCGTATTTAAATATTTTTTCTTCAGGACGAACAAAATAAATAGTTGAACTTTTAGCTTTGGTCATCAGGTTTGGAAACATTATAAATCTTCCACCTTGTTGAATCAATAAATTTATTTCAAAAAGTGTTAATCCTTCAATATTCTCTGTTTTCATGATAATTAATTTTAATTAAAAATTAGTGGTATTATTATGATGCAAAGTTCTTTTAGATTTGATGTTTTTTTAGCCTTTAAAAGATTTAAAATTAATAAGTTAAGTTCTTTTTGTGGATGTGGTAAAACGAAAAGAACTGTATAAAAGACTAGTTTTATACAGTTCTTTAATTCCCTAAATTTGTATTATTTATTGGCTACAGCATTTTCAGGAAAAAGTGCTTTATTCAAATCACCATCTATGTCATAAACATCCTGAAAGAAACTAACTTCTCCGGATTCGTTTACCCATGAAGTAAAATAACAAATATAGATAGGCACTTTGTTTGGCAATTTAAAAGTAGTTTCCTCAGTACCATCCATTGCTTTGTTTATTCTGTCTTCTGTCCATTCCGGATAATCTTTTAACAACGCAATTGCTAATTCTTTAGCTTTATTTACATTCACACAACCGTGGCTAAATGTTCTTTTTTCAAAATCAAATAAGGTTTTTGCAGGTGTATCGTGCATATAAATGTCATCCGGATTTGGGAAAATAAATTTTACTAGCCCTAATGAATTCTCAGGACCTGGTTTTTGTCTCACCTGACCATTTACTATTTCCATGTTATGTTCTGCCAAATAATTTTTGTCAGCCGCAATTTTTGATTTCAATTCATTGTCAACAATACTTTGCGGTACAGTCCAATAAGGGCTGAAAACTATTTTCTCAATACTGCTGTTAAAAATTGTTGTTTTAGTTAACGGAGAACCAACAAAGACTTTAGATACCAATTCGATTTTACCATTTTTCACATAAACCAATTCAAATGATGGCACATTAACCATGATATATTCTTTGTCTTTTACAAGTTGTGGCGAAATCCAGCGACAACGTTCCATATTGATCATTAGTGTTTTGATTTTGTCTGCAATAGGCGTATTCAAATCTTTAATATGATCTTCATTAATAATGTAATTAGGTTTCAAACCGTTTCTCAGTTTGTATTTCATTACACCATCCATTAATTCCTGATCATAAACATCACTTTTAGAATCATTTTTTAAATCTCCCATTACAAATAATCGATTTCTGATTTGTGCAACGGTAATTGATTTTTCGTCTGGTCGAATGTCTTTATAAGGATTTACAACAGTTATTGGTTTCCAAACTCCTTCTTTTTCTAGTTTTTTATATTTTTTTAAAACATCTTCAAGTTTATAATATTGATCAAAAAGTCCTTCGTCATTTCGTGCAGGTTTGATCAGAGTATCTAATGAAGTCTCATAAGATTTATTCTTATATAGGGAGATTACATCGTTTTGTTGTTTTTTTAAAGGAGAATATTTTTTAAAGAAATCATTCAGAACGTTGTTATCTACCAATGGATCGGAATAATCATTTGTATTATGATTATAGCTATTTGTCAGATTTTTTATTGTTCCCAAATCATTTTTTTCGATTCGATTAAAGGAAAATATAAAAAAACTTAAGACAAAAATTAGACTGGTGGAATATAATGTTTTCATTTTTTTTAATTTTTACGTTACTACTTTAGATAAATTAGTTTTGGCAAAAATTTGGGGTTTTTCTATAAAGCTAAATTACTATATCATGCTGTTAAACAAGTTGTTGTATTCAGTTTTAATGTTGCGAAATTGCCATGTTTGTAGGTTTTATATGTATATATCAACTAGTGGTTTAGATTGTTACCCTTAGTATTAAAAAAAACATTTCTTTTTTTGTTAACATAAAGCTATTGAAGTAATCAAATATTAAAATATTTTGTAAATTGCTCCCTTAAAATTATCATATTCATAAAATGGAACAACAAATACCATATATTCCTAAAAATAAAGTAAGAATTGTAACCGCTGCTTCACTTTTTGACGGACACGATGCTGCCATCAATATTATGCGCCGTATTATTCAGTCAACCGGAGTTGAGGTAATACACTTAGGTCACGATCGTAGTGTCGAAGAAGTAGTGAATACCGCTATTCAGGAAGATGCAAATGCGATCGCAATGACTTCGTATCAAGGAGGTCATAATGAATACTTTAAATATATGTATGATTTGCTTCACGAAAAAGGAGCAGGACATATCAAGATTTTTGGAGGCGGAGGCGGAGTGATTCTGCCAAGCGAAATTTCAGAATTACATGAATATGGAATAACAAGAATTTATTCTCCGGATGATGGACGTTCTTTAGGTTTACAAGGAATGATTAATGATCTGGTAGAACGTGCAGATTATCCAATTGGAGATAAACTAAACGGAGAAATTGATCATATCGAAAATAAAGTTCCAACTGCAATTGCACGTTTGATCTCGGCAGCAGAGAATTTCCCTGAAATAGCAAAACCGGTTTTCGACCAAATTCATACTAATAATGCCAATTCTAAAATTCCGGTACTTGGAATTACAGGAACTGGTGGGGCAGGAAAATCATCTTTGGTTGACGAATTGGTTCGTCGATTTTTAATTGATTTTCCGGAAAAAACTATCGGATTAATTTCTGTCGATCCTTCAAAACGTAAAACGGGAGGAGCACTTTTAGGAGACAGAATCCGTATGAATGCCATTAATAATCCACGTGTTTATATGCGTTCTTTGGCAACACGTCAATCTAATTTGGCTTTGTCTAAATATGTTGCTGAGGCGATTCAGGTTCTTAAAGCGGCAAAATATGATTTGATTATCCTTGAAACTTCGGGAATCGGACAATCAGATACGGAGATTATGGATCATTCAGATGTTTCTTTGTATGTAATGACGCCTGAATTTGGTGCTGCAACACAATTAGAGAAAATCGATATGCTTGATTTTGCTGATTTAGTAGCTTTAAATAAATTTGACAAAAGAGGTGCTCTTGACGCCATTCGTGATGTTAAGAAACAATACCAGCGAAATCATAATTTATGGGATAAAAATCCTGATGAAATGCCAGTTTTCGGTACAATTGCTTCGCAGTTTAATGATCCTGGAATGAACACGCTTTACAAAGCGATTATGGATAAAATTGTCGAAAAAACAGAATCCGATTTAAAATCGACTTTTGTGATTACGAAAGAAATGAGCGAGAAAATCTTTGTGATTCCGCCTCACAGAACCCGATATTTATCTGAAATTGCTGAGAACAACAGATCTTATGATGAAATCGCACTTTCGCAACAAAAAGTAGCACAAAAACTATACGGAATCTTTAAAACGATAGAATCAGTTTCCGGGAAAATTCCACAAATCGATAAAGCAGGAATCGATGATTCGACTGTTTTGCCAGGCGGAATTCAGGAACATGACGAAAATCGTATTTTCTTAAATCTTTTACTGAATCAGTTTGATAAAGTAAAAATGGATTTAGATCCGTACAATTGGGAAATTATCCTGAATTGGGACGAGAAAGTAAACAAATACAAAAATCCGGTTTACTCGTTTAAAGTTCGTGATAAAGAAATTAAAATCGCAACACATACCGAGAGTTTATCGCATTTACAAATCCCAAAAATAGCTTTGCCTAAATACGAAGCCTGGGGAGATATTTTACGTTGGAATTTACAGGAAAATGTTCCCGGAGAATTTCCGTTTGCTTCAGGATTGTATCCTTTTAAGCGTGAAGGCGAAGATCCGTCAAGAATGTTTGCCGGAGAAGGCGGACCAGAAAGAACCAACAAACGTTTTCATTATGTAAGCGCAGGATTACCGGCAAAACGACTTTCGACTGCTTTTGATAGTGTGACTTTATACGGAAACGATCCCGATATTCGTCCTGATATTTACGGAAAAATCGGAAATGCCGGAGTTTCAATTTGTTGTCTTGATGATGCTAAAAAACTGTATTCGGGTTTTGATCTGGTTCATGCTTTAACATCTGTAAGTATGACGATCAACGGGCCAGCGCCAATGTTGTTAGGTTTCTTTATGAATGCGGCGATCGATCAGCAATGTGAATATTACATCAAAGCCAACGATTTAGAGAAAGAAGTTGAGGTTAAAATCAACAAAATATATAAAGAAAAAGGAACTGAACGCCCTAAATATCAAGGAGATTTACCGGAAGGAAACAATGGTTTAGGTTTAATGCTTTTGGGCGTTACCGGAGATGAAGTTTTGCCTTTGGATATTTATAATGATATTAAAACCAAAACATTATCGCAAGTTCGTGGAACGGTTCAAGCCGATATTTTAAAAGAAGATCAGGCACAAAACACTTGTATTTTCTCAACTGAATTTGCGTTGCGATTAATGGGAGACGTTCAGGAATATTTTATTACCAAAAACGTTCGTAATTTCTATTCCGTTTCGATTTCAGGATATCATATTGCCGAGGCTGGAGCGAACCCAATTACGCAATTGGCATTTACGCTTTCGAATGGTTTCACTTACGTGGAATATTACCTAAGCCGTGGAATGAACATCAACGATTTTGGACCAAATTTATCGTTCTTCTTCTCGAATGGAGTAGATCCTGAATATTCAGTTATTGGTCGTGTGGCACGTAAAATTTGGGCAAAAGCCATGAAAAACAAATACGGAGCTAACGAAAGAGCACAAATGCTAAAATATCATATTCAAACTTCCGGACGGTCGTTACACGCGCAGGAAATTGATTTCAACGATATTAGAACCACTTTACAGGCTTTGTATGCGATTTATGACAACTGTAACTCGCTACATACAAATGCTTACGACGAAGCAATTACAACACCAACAGAAGAATCTGTACGTCGTGCAATGGCGATTCAGTTGATTATTAATAAAGAATTAGGTCTGGCCAAAAATGAAAATCCAATTCAAGGTTCGTTTATCATCGAAGAATTAACAGATTTAGTTGAAGCGGCAGTTCTTCAAGAATTCGACCGAATCACAGAACGTGGTGGAGTTCTTGGTGCAATGGAAACAATGTACCAAAGATCTAAAATTCAGGAAGAAAGTTTGTATTATGAAACCCTAAAACACAACGGAGATTTCCCAATTGTGGGTGTAAATACATTCCTGAGTTCAAAAGGTTCACCAACGGTAATTCCGGCAGAAGTAATTCGCGCCACCGAAGAAGAAAAACAATACCAAATTACGATGTTGGATAACTTGCATCAATTTCATGAAGCAAAAGTAAACGAGCATTTAAATAAACTACAAGAAGCCGCTATTAAAAACGAAAACTTATTCGACCATTTAATGGAAGCTACAAAGGTTTGTTCGCTTGGTCAGATTACTTCTGCATTGTTTGAAGTTGGCGGGCAGTATAGAAGAAATATGTAGATTTTTTTAGATTTTATATTTATGGAAAAACCTCTCATTTCTGAGAGGTTTTTTTGTTTTATTAGAAGAAAAATTTAAGTTAACTTAATTAGATTTAAACAATAAATATAGTTAGGAAACTAATCCTTTTTTTATAAGTTTTTCTTTAAACTTAAAATTCTCAAAAATTTTAAAAGCTTCAATTATTAACCATATTCTATTAGCAATTATGCAAAAATATCTTCCATTTCTGAACTCGGTCATTATGCCAACTAATCTATAATCAACTTCAGTTTTACCTGTTAAAGGATTATCATAAATCAATAAAAACCACAATCCGCATCCACTTATTCCGTGAAACGGTGTAATTATTTTACCTTTTTTATTAGTTTTAACATCAGTACCTTTTCCTTTTACAGTCAATATGATATGATCTTTTTTGTTGAACTTATAATATTGATATGGCTTATCATTATTAGTAGGAGTAGCCAAAAAAAAAGTTGCACCTGTGTTAAAAGGTTCACTATCTTTAGTAACATTGACAGCAGGAAAACCAAGTACGCAATAATTTGTTCCATTCAATAAATTATTGTGATGTCGAAACTTTTCTATAGTGACAGGAATGTAAGCTTTATACAAAGGGGCAATCATTTGTTTGTCAAGTTTTATGTATGCTAAATCTACACCTTTGCTTTTTTCAATATTCGTATATTTTACTTCGCCTGATACATTTATAAATAATTTTTTATCAACTCTAATTATTAAATTTTCATTAGGATGCTCTTCAAAAAAAATTGCGACATGTGATGCTGTTATAATAAAATAATCATCATAAATTTTAGCAAAAACACCAGAACCAAATGGTTTGAGTTTACTATTTACCTGATTTAAAAATTGAATAGTATGCTTCATGATTTTGCTGTTTATTTGCTCTAAAACAGCTTTGTCAGTATCGTCAATAAATATTTTTTCAATCATTCTCGCAGAATTTATCGTTTAATTTTTCTTTAATCGTAAGGTCTTCGATCGCCCCCAGCTTTCCGAAGTCTTCATTTATAAAATTCGATGTGTGCTGTGCGAAGTCTCCCGACTTCGTACCCGTTCCAATAATCCACAAAGAAAATAAAAAATAATTTTGGAACGGAATATAGCGGCGGGTACGAAGTCGGGAGACTTCGCACAGCAATGTTTTATAAAGAGTTCCGGAGGAACGAAGCATATTGTAGGGATGGATTTTAATCCGTCCATGACAAAGAAATTCCGTAATCAAAATCCAGTTGATTGCGCCAGCAAAATCAGCAGAAGATCATTCATTAACCATCTCCCCAACATAACTCAAAAACTCAAATTCATCCAAAGGAAACATCTGGACAACAGTTTCTAAAATAAGGCTTACGTTTATAGATTCGTGTTTCATCTCGTCAATTTTATGCATATCGTGGTCTAGTGCTAGAATGCATAATTTTAGCATATCGGTAATGACGCAACCTAATTCTAAATAATTGACAACCTTAAATTGAACTACATAACTATTTTTGTCTTTTGTTGGTTTTAGAGTTGTAAAATATTGGGAGGTTAATCTTTTAAGTCTTGCTAATTTTTCAATTTCATTTGTTTCCATAAAGCATATATTTTTAATTTGTATCTTGTTAATCGTTTTTATAAGTAGATTTTATAAATTTATTATAATAAAAATCTTACTTTTGTTTAACTCGGCGAAGGAAGTAATACATTGTACGGTACCAAATCATTTTTGGTCGTGTCGTACAGCGATAAATATGTTTTTTACGGATTACGAGTTATCACACTTAATTATTATCTTTGAATTATGAGCACACTTACAAAACCAAATCATATAGGGCGAAAAATAAGCCGTATTCGTGAACTTCGAGATATGAAACAGGAAGCTTTGGCGCAAGCTTTAGGAACAAACCAACAAGCGGTTTCGGCATTAGAAAATAGCGAAACTATAGATGAAGATAAACTTATCGAAGTAGCAAAAGCACTTGGCGTAAGTGTAGAAGCAATTAAGAATTTCTCAGACGAAGCTGCAATTAATTATTTCAATACTTTTACTGATACAAAAGACAGTCAAATGAATTTTGGAAACGGAAATGGACATAATTGTACTTTCAATCCGTTAGATAAATTAATGGAAACTATAGATAAAAACGAAACTCTTTATGAACGTTTGCTTCAGGCAGAAAAAGACAAAGTCGAATATTTAGAAAAATTGCTAAAGCAGAAATAAAGATATTAATTCAAAAACCTTTCAGAAATGAAAGGTTTTTTTAATTTTAGTGTTATGAAAAACACTAGCTATTATATTCTGTTTCTTCTTGTTACGGTTTTTGGTTCTGCTCAGGATAAGCAATTGTTACAAACGGGAGTTATTATCGATTCGGTTAAAGTTGCAAGTACTCTAACGGAATCGTATGCAATATATTTCCCTAAAAAATATGATGCTAAAACTCCATTGGCATTGGTTTTTATTTTTGATCCAGCTGCGAGAGGTAAAAAAGGGATTGCGCCCTTTATTTTGGCTGCGGAAACTTATAATTACATTTTGGTATGCTCTAATACTTTAAAAAATGGATCAACCCAAAATAATATTGCTATTGCCAATAGATTATTTGATGATGTATTGCAAACCTATGCTATTGATACTTCACAACTTTATATATCAGGTTTTTCGGGTGGTGCAAGATTAGCCAGTTATTTTGGGATATCTACAGGCATTTTTCAAGGTGTTATTGCTTGTGGTGCCTCTTTTAGTAGTATGGATAAGTTTATACCTCCGTCAAATAATTTCTCGTATGTAGGTATGGTTGGAGATAAGGATATGAATTATCAGGAAATGATTAAAAATAAAGAATGGCTGGATAAAGCAAAGGTTGTAAACACACTTTTTGTTTCTCACGAAGATCATGTTTGGCCTAAACAATCTGAAATGCTTCGCGCATTTGACTGGTTGGAAATTCAGGCGTATCGAAAAAATATAAGACCAAAGAACGATACAATTATTAAGCGAATTTATAATACCAATTTACGAATAGCCGATAGTTTAAAGGCAAATAAAGAAATGATTCTTTCGGTGAATGCCTATGAACAAGGAATTACTTTTTTTAATACAAATGAAGACAATTTTCTAAGAACTAAGATTACCGAAATCAAAAAATCAAGAGAATATAAAGATGAAATTGCAAAAATGGAGAAGATAAAGGTTTTGGAAAATGAAATTTTAGATAAACTTTCGCTTCGCTTTGACCAGGAATTAAAATCGGCTAAGAGTAATGCTAATTTTAAGTTTTGGAAATCTGAAATTAAGGATTTGAATGTTATGAAGTTAGACAACAAAAATGTTTTAGCTCAGAATATGGCTATTAGGATATTATATTGGTTTCAGGTTTCGGTTTATGAAACCGGGCAGGAAAATAAAAGAAACCAACAAAATGACAAGTTTACTTATTGTCAGGAATTGTATAAAATTATTACCGAAACAAATTAAAGAAAAAAGCTCACGATTCCAGATGAGTCTTATGCAAACGTATCCTCGCTAGCGCGAGCGTCCCGCTCGTGAACACAAAGGTTACATAGCAAAAGTAAAGTTAAGTTGATGAGCACGAGCGTGACGCTCGCGCCAGCTGAAGAACTTAATTTAAACCTTTTTTCCCGTAATAACTTTAGGCTTACAATTTAATTTTTCAATAAGGGCATCGGCTTTTTCATCTTCACAAATAAATCGCAAAGATTCTGCGTAGCGATAATAATAAATGGGATCTAAATCATATGTCAGAGCAAATAGCTCACCATACCACGCAGCGGCCTTCTCTAGTTTATGATTAGAGTAGGAGGAGTTTCCTAATTTTTGAAATAAGTCGACTGATTTGTAGCCTTTTGCAACAATTCGTTCGTAAGTTTTTATTACATCAACATAAGCATATTTGGGGCTTACCTTATCAGTTATGAAAACTTTTTCATTTTGAGCAGAAACACGAATTGAAAAAACAGTAAACAGTACTAGAAGAGTTAGTTTTTCTTTCATGAATATTGGTTTAAATGAATGGTTTTGTTGTTATTGTTATTTTTGCAAATATATCTAAATCAAGTATATAACATGCATTTGGACGATGTTTTTTTTAGTTTCGTCGATTTTATTTAATTATTGGAAACGAATTATGGTATTAAATAAAAAAAATCTTATAATGAAAATTAATTTATAAGAACAATTATTTCATTTATAAGAAAGATAAAATATAATTTTACCTATATAAAGGTAATAATATTATGACAATTCAGCAATATTTTGACAAAATAAATAATTTTGCTCTTGCGGAAAACAAAATGCAACACTACAAAAGCAGTGATTTGGAAAGTCTTATTTTAAAAATTTTACCAGAAGCTGACAAAATCTATTTTAGACTTGATGCTCTTTTTCAGAATTCAGCTCACAACGTTTTTGCAATAAACCCTGAAGTTATAGCTTTAATTAAAGATCGTTCCGGTTTAGTATTTATTGATGAGAAAGGAACTGGAAATGTATGTTTTATCAATAATGAAGAATTGCGTCCTGAATTCAAACAAAATTATACTGCAATAGATCTATTAGATTTTAGTTATGCCATTTTGCATTCGTCAATTTACAAAAAAGATTTAAAGAGTGATAATCAAAAAATCCCTATTCCATTAGATTCTGATGTATTTTGGAGATTAGTACAAATAGGGAGTGATATACGCAAAAAAGAAAGCAAATAAAAAAAGCATCAGCCGCGGCTGATGCTTTCTAATTTTTAGGGCAAAAAATTAGCGACGGAAAGAAGGACTCTCATTTACGGATTCGTCCAACTTTGCAGTTTTCGTTTTTTTAGAAGCAACTTTAATCTCATGTTTTTCAACTTTTTCATTTTCTTTTACTTCTAAAACATAAGTTCCAGCAGGAAAACCTTCTAAACTTATTGTTTTTGAAGTTTCTAATTTGTCTGCAGCAGAATCTCCTTTGTAAACTAAATTATTGTTTTCATCATAGATAGAGAAAATTGATTTTTCGATGGTGTTTAAAGTAAAGCTAACCACTTTTCCATTTCCGGTTTTTATATTCAAAATATAATCCCCTTTTCCATCAATTGCATAAGAAAAAAGTGTTGTTAAAAATAAGGCCACAACTAAGCCCATTTTGGTAAATTTTGTCATCTCTTTT
Organism: uncultured Flavobacterium sp.; assembly: GCF_963422545.1. NCBI lineage: Bacteria > Pseudomonadati > Bacteroidota > Flavobacteriia > Flavobacteriales > Flavobacteriaceae > Flavobacterium > uncultured Flavobacterium sp. The sequence goes on along the minus strand of NZ_OY730255.1, from coordinate 115,417 downwards.
TAATTGTTTATTAGTATTTGAGGCACGTCCAAAACTAAAAATTAAAATTTAATTTTATGCAAAAAAAACATTTTTTTCTTTATTTAAATTACTGAATTAAAGACGTTTCTGTATTTTGGTTAAACTATGTGCGTAATTACTGGGCTGGCAGATATTTTTTAAAGTGTTTTTTTAACGGTGTAAAAACCAGTGATTTGAAATTATTAAGAATAGTTTTCCAAAAAAACAGCTTTGCAAAAAGTCAGTAAAAAAAGGTCATAAAAAAACAGCTCAAGAACGTCAAAGGAGCTGTTTTTTGAATACTATTATTTTAGATTTTCATATCGTCTAATCTCATATTTAGACTTTATGTGTGTATGCTTTTTTAGCGTACCGCTATGCTTGTATTTTTAGCAGAAAAACCTGCTTTGTAAACTGATGAAATTGCTTTTTTAGACAAAACAGTACTATCGTCAGTTATTGTAATTTCATGTCTCACTTTTTTTACATTATCTTCTATTTCAAGATAGTAAGTTCCTTCTGGAAATTCTTCTAAGCTAAAAGTTCTCAAAATTCCGTCTTTACCTGAAGCAGATTCAGAATAAATTAGATTACCATCTTTGTCATAAATAGTCAAACTGGCTTTTTTTACCTGATTAAGGGCAAAAGTAATCAGTTTTCCATTTGTTCTAATTATGTGAAGATTAAAATCTTCATTCCCGTCAATTGCATAAGTACTTATTCCTGTGAAAAGTACAGCACATACTAAACTCAATTTTAAAATCTTTTTCATGGTATTTAATTTTTAGATTAATAGTTCTAATTCTCTGATGCTAAATTACTTATCAAATAAATGTATTCTCACAACTCTATTAGCTAATTTCGATGCTATATTCTCATTTACGAAACCGTTATAGGTTAAAATTTGAATTATTTTTATCGTTTTGGTTAATATGGTGAAAATTACGTAACGTTTTGTTTGAATTTAGATAACATGGATTTGTCTTTGTTTCTTACAAAAAAGGTGTAGTGGAATTTAACCGCAAAGCGCGCAAAGTTTTTTATTATGGATTGTGCTTAGTAAATACAAAGTTCTCAAAGCTTTTGTGTTGACTTAGTTTTGCGTTGAAGTGACTAATCATTTTTTTACCGCAAAGTGCACAAAGTTTTTTATATGCAAGGTTTTATACAAACGCAAAGTTCGCAAAGCTTTTGTGTTGACTTAGTTTTGCGTTAGTGACTAATCATTTTTTTTTACCGCAAAGTCACAAAGTTTTTTATATGCAAGGTTTTATACAAACACAAAGTTCGCAAAGCTATATCAATATAACTTTGCGAACTTTGCGTTTACTAGGTGTACAGGATAAAAAAACTTTGCGCGCTTTGCGGTTAAATTTAAATAAAGAGCAAAAAAAAACAGCTCAATAACCACAAAGAGCTGTTTCTAAAACTATACAGTTTTTAACTTTACTAACTATCTAACCTCATTTTTATACTGTATGCGAGTATAACTTGTTTAGCGTACTGCTACGCTTGTATTGTTTGCAGAGAAACCTGCTTTATAAACAGACGAAACTGCTTTTGATGATAAAACCGAAGTTTCGTCAGTAATAATAATTTCGTGTCTTACTTTTTTTGCATTGTCTTCAACTTCTAAGTAATAAGTTCCAGCTGGAAATTCTTCTAAGCTAAAAGTTCTTAAGATTCCGTCTTTACCTGAAGCTGATTCAGAATAAAGTAGTGTACCATCATTATCATAAATTGACAAGTTTGCTTTTTTAACCTGATTCATAGCAAACGTGATTAATTTACCATTCGCTTTTAATACATGAAGATTAAAAGCATTGTTTCCGTTATCATTCCCATCAATTGCATAAGTACTAATTCCTGTAAAAAGCACTGCACATACTAAGCTTAATTTTAAGATCTTTTTCATGGCTATTCGTTTTTAAATTTTTACTTCTAATTTTCTGATGCTAAATTACTTCGGGAGTTCTGAATTTTTCACAACTGTATTTTCCAATTTATATGCTATATTCTCATTTACGAAAGCGTTATAGGTTAAATTTTGAATAATATTAGGTGTTTTAGTTAATTCAGTTATTATTTTTTAACGTTTTCAAATTTACTAACCTTTTTTGAATTATCCAATTTTCTTACAAAAATAACATATGTTTATAAAATCACTTGATTAAATGAGATAAATTGAAAAAATCAACGATAAAAAAATGGGTCTTGAAAAAATAACTTCATAATCGCAATTGTTTTGCTTTAGTTTTTGTTGTTTTTTGTGATATATTCTCATTTACGAAACCGTTATAGGTTAAATTTTGAATTATTGTAGGCGTTTTTGTTAAATTCGCTATTATTTTTTAAAGATATTATTATGAAGACAATCGCCCCGGCTCTTGAAGTGATATCAAACTCATACGGAAGTTCTTTTACCTATACTAAACACGCCGAAAAGACCAACAGTAAAGCCCATTTATGGCATTACCATCCGGAAATTGAATTGGTTTTTATAAACGGTGGAGCAGGGAAGAGACAAATAGGAAGCCATGTTTCTTATTATACTAACGGTGATTTGATTTTAATAGGTGCTAATTTGCCACATTGCGGTTTTACGAACGAACAAACGGGTAACATAAATGAAACTGTTATTCATATTAAACCGGAGTTTTTGGGAAATGATTTTTTTATCGCTCCCGAAATGAAAAAGGTTCAGAATATTTTTAATCAGGCTAAAGTGGGAATTGCTTTTGGTGGAGAAACTAAAAAACATATTGGTAAGAAAATAGAAATGATGGAGCATCAGCTTCCGTTTGAACGCTTGCTGACACTTTTGAGCATTCTGGATGAGTTAGATTCCTCACAAGATTATACGGTTCTTAATGCCGATGGTTTTTCACTTGAATTACAAACGCAGGATAGTGACAGAATGAATGTAGTTTTTAATTATGTGAAAGATAATTTTCAGGAATCTATTGCAATAGATGAGGTATCTAGTTTGGTGAGTATGACAACGCCATCTTTCTGCCGTTATTTCAAAAAGATTTCAAACAAAACTTTTACTGAATTTGTAAACGAATATCGTTTGGTTCACGCCTCAAAACTTCTGGCCGAAAAACCAATGAGTATAAATGAAGTTTGCTATGAAAGCGGTTTTAATAATTTCAGTCATTTTAGTAAGTCGTTTAAGCAATATACGGGTAAAAGTGCTTCGCAATACCGTCACGAACATAAGATTATTATTAGCTAGGATTTAAGTTTGCCTGCGGGTTTTATGGATTGAGCTGGTTCTCGCTGGTTTTTAGTTTTAAATGCGGGGATGTTTTTTTCTTTTTGCCACAGATTAAAAGGATTAAAATGATTTTTAAATATCGGTGTAATTTTTTTTGCCACGACCCGACCGAAGGGAATAGGCGAAGCAATTTCACTAATTTTCACTAATTGAATGCTGGATATTTTTTTGCCACAGATTGAACTGATTTTATAGATTATAAAATGTAGAAAATTGTCTACATCAATTTAATTCATACTAATTCGTGACTTGAGCGATAGTGAACAGACGAAGCAAGTTTGCGGCAAATATTTCATCACAGAAAAAAAATCTTTTTAATCTGTGTAATCTGTGGCAAAAAACACACACAAATTGATCATCTGATAATTAAAAAGCAAGTGGGATTTTTCATATAATTAATTCGGAAAAAAGGGTATATTTACACTCCTTAATCGAAAAATATAAATATGAAAAACTTTAAAATCTTAGTATTTACGGTTCTTTTGTGTGTCTCGTCTATGAGTTATGCAGCAAAAGTAGATACTTTACAAGTTGCCAGTACAGCAATGGGTAAAACCTACAAAGCCGCTGTTGTACTACCAAATTCGTATGCTAAAAGTAAAACCTCATATCCGGTAATGTATTTGTTACATGGAGCTTACGGACATTTTAGCGATTGGTTAAAAAATACACCAAACAAAAAATCAGTTCAGAATTTATCAGATCAATACAATATCATTATTGTAATGCCAGAAGGCGAAACTTTTAGTTTTTATCTGGATAGTCCCGTTAATCAAGGAAGCCAGTTTGAAACCTTTATCACGCAGGAAGTAGTTCAAAAAGTAGATAAAACATACCGAACAATAAGTAACAAAAGTGGAAGAGTCATTACAGGACTTTCTATGGGTGGTCATGGAGCTTTGTATTTATCGGCAAAACATCCGGATTTGTTTTGTGCTGCCGGAAGTATGAGCGGTGCAGTTGATATGGGTGCAATGCTTAATCGTGAATCTTCGGCACAAGTTGTAAAATTGATGCAGCCTGTTTTTGGAGATAAAAGCGATAGCTCAGAAATGTATGCGCAATATGCCGTGATTAATATGCTGGATAAAATTAAGGCCAACAAATTACCTTTAATTGTAGATTGTGGTGTTGATGACTTTTTAATAGAACCAAATAGAGAATTACATAGAAGATTAGTTTACAATAAAGTAGAACATGATTATACGGAACGTCCTGGAGCTCATACCTGGGATTATTGGGAAAATTCTTTGCCTTATCATGTATTATTTTTTAGCAAAATCTTGTTTAAAACTAAAACGAAGTAATTATCAAATTAATATTTTTTAATTGGTAAGACTTTTATTATCTTAATTTAAGATAGTACTTTTTGCGATATTGATAAAAATCAGATCTTTATTTTTTGTTTTTGAAAACATGTAATGGTCTGATTTTTATTTGTTTAAAACATTAAATACTACTTTTCTTATTGTTGTGTTCCGTTCGTCGATTTTTTTTGAATGATATCGATTTTACTTCTTTTTAAGAGAGAGCATTTGTGTTATTAAGTAATTTTGACAAATGTTTTTGCCCTTGATCATTAATGTCAGATTTTTTCTGAGGGTCAATTCTTTTTAAAAGAGTTTTTAGATTTTGTGCTTCATAACTTTGTGAAGATGGTTTATTATTTTCATGTAATTTCCAAATCTGTAAACTTCCTGGTTTTTGCTAATGTAATGGTATTTTTAAATACTATTATTATGAAAAAAACTATTTTTTATCAAATGAAGATTCTGCATGAATTGTGTGAAATCTTTCGTTGTTCTTTTATTAGTTTAATTTTCCCAAATTTTAATTTGATGAAAATTACTGTGCACAAAAAGTGTCAATTTTATTTGATGGTACTTTTTATGCTATTTGCTTTCCATCCTTATTTGCATTCACAAGCCGTATCTGGAGCAGCTGTACAAGCTAATTTTGGTATTGATGCTGACGTTTATGCAAACAAAGAACAATTTTTAGTTCCCCCAAACGGTTTCAGGTATTTATGATGACTGGTTTTTTAACTCAGCTTTTGCTAACGGAACCGGTCAAAATATTATTGATCAGAGTAATGCGGCGGCGCTAAAAGCATCAATCCAGGCTAATAATAATTTTACATTCGAAAGAAGAATGTCGAAAGATAAAAATACCATGGTTGGTAATTATTTGTGGATTGATGGTGTTTATGGACGTGATGGAAATTCAACACAAAATAACAGCGACTCTAATATTTTTTCTGGAAATTCTAACAAGAATGGTGATAATCCGACTACTTGGGCTTTAGGTGCAGGTAGTATCCCTCAAAAGGATGATATTGTTGATGTATTCGGCTACTTAAGAAGAGACTTGTCTCCGGCCGCATTAGCAATTAATCCTAACGGAATTTTATGGGGATTTGGAGGAGCATCTAAAATCTCCTCTGATGGGAATTCACATTTTGATTTTGAATTTTTTAGAACAGAAGTGACCTTTAACGGTAGTGCATTAGTTGGTTCGGGTGCCCAATCAGGACACACAGCATGGGCTTTTGATGCCACCGGAAAAGTACTTGTCCCTGGAGACGTACTTGTCGCCATCGATTTTGAAAATGGTGGTACAAAACCATTTGCCAGTGTAAGAGTTTGGATGTCTAGTGCTGATATTGCTAATTTTAACTCAAGACCTAACAGACCATATGATCTTACCGGTGTTTTTGATCAGGGCAATGGTGCACCTCCTTACGGATATGCTGAAATAAATGCAAAAGGAGGAGGTATACTTACTGATGTTTTTGCAGTTGTTAATGTTACTGCTGCTACATTAGGACCACCTTGGGGAACTTTAGAAGGTTCGCAAGCTTCTTATCAAGATAATTTTGCAGCTTTACAGTTTACAGAGTTTGGACTTAATTTAACAGCGTTAGGACTGGATAGTCGAACTATTAATCAAGGTCCTTGTTCAAATTTATTAGGTACTCTGATAGTAAAAACAAGATCTTCATCTTCATTTACTGCAGAGTTAAAAGATTTTTCAGGACCTTATTTATTCGGAAATATTACTGATGTAGCCGTAGTGGGCAATGTTAGTAATCCATTGACCTGTAATAATCCAACAGCTACTTTAACAGCAACACCAACTCCGGCAAATGCTACTATAAAATGGTACGGACCTTCACCTGATGGTATTGCCGATGGACCATTTATAGCAGGAAATGCACCGGTTGTATCTGTTAAAGGAGTTTATACGGTATATGCTTTTACAAGTTTAGAAGGCTGTTTTGCTAAAAAAATGGTCACAGTTCTTGAAAATAAAGTACCGCCAAATGTTAATGCAGGAGATGATAAAGCCTTAACTTGTTTGATAACGTCAATAAAATTGTCAGGTTCATCAAGTACACCTAATGCTACATTTTTATGGAGTACATTGGATGGAAACATTGTTTCGGGTGGTACAACTCTAACACCAACGATTGATAAGGCAGGAACATACACATTAACAGTTACCGACCCAGTGAATGGATGTCAAAAAGCAGATACAGTACTTGTGACAAGTACTCCGCCAACACCTATTAATATAGCTTGTCCTGGAGATAATATAAAAAGTTCCTGTTTTTATGCAGATCAGGCCGCAGTTAATGCCGCTTTTGATACCTTTAAACAAGGCTTTACAGCTTCAGGAGGTAACGGAACCTTAACAATTACGGGATTAGAGAATTTGACTCCCCCAGCTTTATGCGGAGGAACAGTAACCGTAAATTACAATGTTACCGATTCTTGCGGATTACAGAAATCATGTTCTGCTACTTTCACCATTACCGCTCCGGCAGCAGTAGTTCCGGTATCACCGAATCCGGTTAGTGCTTCGGCTTGTGCTTATGCCGATCAGGCAGCTTTGGATGCTGCTTTTGCAACTTTCAAACAAGGCTTTAGCGTAAGTGGCGGTTGTGATCCAAAAGGTGTTTTTGTAGGCAATCCAGTGGCACCAACCCTATGTCAGGGCGGAACCACCAGTGTAAGTTACATGATCACAGACAAATGTTACACTAATACAATCACCAAAGATTTCACTATCACCGCTCCGGCAGCAGTAGTTCCGGTATCACCGAATCCGGTTAGTGCTTCGGCTTGTGCTTATGCTGATCAGGCTGCTTTGGACGCTGCTTTCGCAACTTTCAAACAAGGCTTTAGCGTAAGTGGTGGCTGTGCTCCACAAGGAGTTATTCAAGGCAGTCCGGTTGCACCAAAATTATGTGATGGAGGAACAACAACAGTTACCTATAAAGTAACCGATAAATGTTATGAAACTACAATTAGCAGAGACTTCATGATTACAGCTCCAGCAGCAGTAGTTCCGGTATCACCGGATCCGTTTAGTGCTTCAGCTTGTGCTTTTGCCGATCAGGCTGCAATAAATGCTGCCTTTGAAACCTTCAAAAAAGGCTTTAGCGTAAGTGGCGGTTGTGATGCGAAAGGTGTATTTGTAGGTAATCCGGTAGCGCCAAACTTATGTCAGGGCGGAACCACCAGTGTAAGTTACATGATCACTGATAAATGTTACACTAATACAATCACTAAAAACTTCACTATCACCGCTCCGGCAGCAGTAGTTCCGGTATCACCGGATCCGTTTAGTGCTTCAGCTTGTGCTTATGTTGATCAGGCTGCAATAAATGCTGCCTTCGAAACCTTCAAACAAGGCTTTAGCGTAAGTGGCGGTTGTGATCCAAAAGGTGTAATTGTAGGTAATCCGGTTGCACCAAACTTATGTCAGGGCGGAACCACCAGTGTAAGTTACATGATCACTGATAAGTGTTACACCAATACAATCACTAAAAACTTCACTATTACTAAAGCTGACTTGCTTAATGTTTCAAGTCCTCCAAATAAAACAGTTGTTTGCGGTGAAAATCCAGATACTGCATTTGCTGCATGGATTGCCGGATTTAAATTCACAGGAGGATGTCCTGGAAACGTTCAGGCTACAGATTTATCTCAATTTGTGAAACCTCAGGTAGGAGTGTCATTAGTTATTGAATATGTTGTTTCGAACAATTGTGAAACGATTAAAAAAGTATCAACATTTATGATCACTCCATGTACAACTCCAATTTGTACATATACTCAAGGAGCTTATGGAAATGTTGGAGGTATTGGATGTGCAGGAGGAAAACCTTATACAACCAAAGCTCTTATTGCGAAAGCATTAAGTACTTATCCAGGAGGAACAATGACAATTGGTTTAGTTGGAAAATCTGTTTTAGTATCTAATAATGCAACAGATATCGATGGCTTAATATCAGTTCTGCCAGGAGGAGGAGGAAGCAAAGTGTTAGCAAGTGGAAATCCTCACATTAGTGCATTACCTGCATCATATCTTAAAAATGGAAGAATCAATAATACTTTATTGGCTCAAACCATTACTTTAGGACTTAATATAGGTATTGATAGTGAGTTAAGCAAATTCAAATTGCAGGCAGGAGGTATATTGGCAGTTGCTGAACCTGACGGTGGTTGTGGATCTATAACTCCAAAAGTGCGTTCTTGTAATGCTGACGGAACAGTAAGTAATGAATATAAATATTACACTATTCCAAGTAATGTAGTTAGTAAACTAGCAGGAGATAAAACAGTTGGTGATTTGTTTAACTTAGCCAATCAAGCGTTAGGAGGCGGAAATACTTATGGACTTTCTCTTACTGACATTGCAAGCTTGGTAGATTTGATAAACAATGCATTTGATGAATGTAGAATCGCAATAGGATACAACATTCCACCACTTGCTTGTGTAGCAACTCAAGCACCAATAGTTACTCAGGCAACTACTGCTCCGGATACAACTGCAGTTCAAAGCAGTGGAAAAGAAAGTAAAAAACCTAGTTTTGATGCTTATCCGGTTCCATTTAAAAATTACATTACCATTCGTTATAACTTTGATTATGAGAGCGATGTCAAAATTGAATTGTTTAATATGTCAGGAACATTGTTATCTTCAAAAACAGATACAAATTCTTATTTAGGCAAAGAATACAACTTTAACATTGATTTCTACGTAGGTAAATTCCAAGTTTACATTCTAAAAGTTACAACTAATAAAGGCAGTAGTACTAAAAAAATTATATCTGCCGGTAATTAAATTAATTTATAAATCTTATTTAAAGCATCCGTTAAAATCGGGTGCTTTTTTTTGAATAATATTTTTTTTGTTTCCCCTTTGATTACGTGTGTTTTACGAGTGAAATGATTTAATAAATGTAGATAAGATTAAAAAAAATAGGAAAAAAATTATGTTTCTCTTTTTTTGGTTTGGTTTTTGGAATACCTTTATAAATCTTAAAAAAATAAAAATTATGAAAAAGATACTTACCCTTTTCGCAGTCGTTGGATTAATCGCATTTTCTAGTTGTACAGGACCTGAAGGACCTCCGGGATTGGATGGACCACAAGGACCAGAGGGCCCAGTTGCTGAAGTTTTTGAACTTCAAAATGTAAATTTTAGTTATAATAGTACAGATGGTTATAATATCTATCAAAAATTAACACCTGTAATTTTTGATTCTGATGTAATTTTGATCTATAGATTAACGGGAACTATTAATCCAACTACTCCAATCTGGCAACAAATACCAAGAACTGTTTATACTTCAAAGGGGAATTTTGATTACGATTTTGACTTTAGTAAATCAGATTTTACAATTTTTGCAGGTGGAAATTATGATTTAGCTTTAACACCTGAATTTATAAAAAATCAAACATTTAGAATCGTAATTGTGCCAGGAGCTTTTTCTACTACTGGTAAATCGGTTAAACCAGATTATTCAGATTACAATGCCGTTATCAAGAAATACAATATTGATGACAGTAATGTTAAGAGATTGAATTAATATTCAGTAGACATAAAAAAAGGAGATCAAACGATCTCCTTTTTTATGCTTATATATTTCAAGTATTTCAAGAAAATTATTATTTGTTTGAATCCGTAAGTTCTTTTTCTTCTCCAAATTTTAAAGAAACCAAAATTCCCACTAAAAGCGAAAGAGCAATAAAACCTAAAGAAGCCCATTCTGGAACATGAATAAAATCATGAAGAATCATCTTTAATCCAACGAAAGCTAAAATAGCAACCAAACTGTATTCTAAGAAACTGAATTTCGCCAGCATATTTGCCAGGAAGAAATACATTGAACGTAAACCTAAAATGGCAAAAATATTAGAACTAAACACTAAAAACGGATCTGATGTAATAGCAAGAATTGCCGGAACACTGTCTAAAGCAAAAAGAACGTCCATAACTTCGATAACAATCAAGGCTACAAATAAAGGAGTTGCAGCTTTTTTGGCCGTTTTTGTAGTAATGAAAAATTTCTCACCATCCATTTGTGAGGTAATCGGAACAACTTTACCAAGTGCTTTGTATACGAATGAATCTTTTGGGTGAAAATCTTCGCCTTCGCCTGAAAATAACATTTTCAAAGCCGTAAAAATTAAGAAAGCACCAAATACATAAGTCGTCCACGTAAATTTATTGATAAGCATTACTCCAAAGAAAATCATTAATCCGCGGAAAATGATTGCACCAAGGATTCCCCAAAATAAAACACGGTGTTGGTATTTTTGCGGAATTTTAAAAGAAGCGAAGATAATCGCAATTACAAATATGTTATCAACGCTTAAAGATAATTCGATTAAATAACCGGTAATAAACTTCATTGAAGCTACGGCAGGTTTCAGCTGATCAGGATTTGCAATATAGTCTGTGGTATATAGCCAGTAAATTACTCCTGAAAATAAGAATGAAAGTGTTACCCAAATTAGAGTCCATTTACTTGCTTCTTTGGTGCTAATAATATGTGGTGTTTTATTGAAAACGCCCAAGTCTAAAGCAAGAATAATTACAACAGCTATTAAAAAGAAAATCCAAACCATTATGATATTTTTTAAATGATTTACAAAGATAGTTTTTGAAGTTTAACTTAAAAATTTATTATCGAAAAGTTGTGTTCAAATTCTGAATAAACTTGAAGATTTGCGAACTCTTAGCGATGCTGGTTTTGTTATCATGAGATGATTGTGGTAAATGGTACACGGATGACACGGATTCGCTTTGCGAAAACGCAGATTTACACGGATTTTTTCTTTTTACTATTACTTTTTGTCATCCCAAGGAACAAGGGATCACACTAGTATTTTGGTTCATATATTCGCCAATCTTTGTCGAGTTTCTAACGGAGATCTAATGTTCGAATGAAGCAAACTAAACGAAAAGATTCTTAAGAAAATGTTTGCCCTAGCCCCGATAGAAGTGGAAATCCTTTTGTGGCGGGGTTCGCCACAAAAGATTGCAACGGATAGCGGGATTAGCTCCTGAAAAAAAATATAGAAATCGAAATGACAAAATTACGACCCAAAAAAAAGTGCCAACAATTACGAAGGCACTTTTTAGAATATATTTTAAGCTTTAAATTATAGCGCTGATTTAACAGTTTTGATAATTCTTGCAGCAATTTTGTATGGATCTCCGTTTGAAGCCGGTCTTCTGTCTTCTAACCAACCTTTCCATCCTTTTTGAACAGTCATTAAAGGAATTCTGATAGAACATCCTCTGTCTGAAATTCCATAAGAGAAATCGTGAATAGAAGCAGTTTCATGTTTACCAGTCAAACGTTGCTCATTGTAAGCTCCGTAAACTGCGATGTGCTCAGCAGTAACAGGACGGAAAGCTTCACAGATTCTTTCGTAAGTAGCTTGGTCTCCACATGTTCTTAACACCTCGTTAGAGAAGTTAGCATGCATACCAGAACCATTCCAGTCTGTATCTCCTAGAGGTTTTGGGTGGTATTCAATATAGTAACCATATTTTTCAGTCAAACGATCTAGTAAGTATCTTGCAACCCAAATTTCGTCTCCGGCTTTTTTAGCACCTTTAGCAAATAATTGGAATTCCCATTGTCCACAAGCAACCTCTTGGTTAATACCTTCAAAGTTGATACCTGCAGCAATACATAAGTCAGCATGTTCTTCTACTAATTTTCTTCCGTGAGTGTTTTTTCCACCTACAGAGCAGTAGTACATACCTTGTGGAGCAGGATAACCTCCAACAGGGAAACCTAATGGCAATAAAGTTTTAGTATCCATGATGAAATATTCTTGTTCGAAACCAAACCAAAAATCATCATTATCATCATCAATCGTAGCTCTACCGTTAGAAGGGTGTGGAGTTCCGTCAGCATACATAACTTCTGACATTACTAAGTATCCGTTGATACGAGTTGGATCAGGGTAAATTGCAACAGGAACTAATAGACAGTCTGAAGAACCTCCTTCAGCTTGTTTTGTTGACGAACCATCAAATGACCAGTTACCAAGTTCTTCTAATGTTCCTTTGAAATTTTCGTGCTCTTCAACTTTAGTTTTACTTCTAAGATTTTGAGTTGGTTCATATCCATCTAACCAAATGTACTCTAACTTAATTTTAGCCATAATAATATAAATTAATTTTTTTGTTTTTTTCGTTGGGTCAAATATAGATTTATTTTTTCAGTCCCAAAAATTAGGGGGCTATTTTGTTTAGTTGACTATTATTTTTTAGAGAAGCGCAATTTTGACAGGGGTATATTTTGTAAAAAGCAATTTTTAACACCATAAAAAAATAAATTCGTAATAATTAAGGTAGATTTTTGAATTTCTGGGTTAAGAAATTATGAAAAAATGTTTATTTAATGAATAATGCTAAGGTGTTTTGTTATATTTCTATAGTTACGATTCATTATTCTTTGTAAAAACTCTCTTCTGTTGAAAAATCCTCGTATAATTTTCTGAAATTTATCTTTTAAACAGGGCGTTTTATTCTTTATATTTGTTCTTCTTTTTTCAATAGAAAATATTACGAATTTTTAAACTTATATACATGTCAACATTACGTTTTCAAGCTTTAAAAGAAGCTTCGACAAGAAAGCCGGTACATTTTGAAGAAATAGATAGAAAATCTAACATTTTTGGTTCAAATGTATTTAATGAAAAAGCAATGAAGCAATATTTAACTTCAGATGCTTTAAAAGGAGTAAGAGATGCAGTTCAGCATGGAACTAAAATAGATAGAAAACTGGCAGATTATATCGCCATGGGAATGAAAGAATGGGCTCTTGCCAAAGGAGTTACACATTATACACACTGGTTTCAGCCTCTTACAGGTACAACTGCAGAGAAACATGATGCTTTTTTTGAGACTTCTTATGATGGAAGTGATCCTGTTGAAAAATTTGGCGGAGCACAATTGGTACAACAAGAACCGGATGCATCAAGCTTTCCGCACGGAGGAATCAGAAATACATTCGAAGCCAGAGGTTACACAGCGTGGGATCCAACTTCGCCGGCCTTTATTTACGGAACAACTTTATGTATTCCAACAGTTTTTATCGCTTATACAGGCGAAGCTTTAGATAATAAAATTCCGTTATTAAGAGCATTATCTGCAATGGATGAAGCTGCGACAGAGGTATGTAAATATTTCGATAAAAATGTAAAAAAAGTTACCGCCACTTTAGGTTGGGAACAAGAATACTTTTTGATCGATAAAGCGTTGGCAAATTCTCGTCCGGATTTAATGATGACCGGAAGAACCTTATTAGGACATACCTCTGCAAAAGGACAACAACTTGACGATCATTATTTTGGATCTATCCCAACGCGTGCCTTAACATACATGAGAGATTTAGAACAGGAATGTATGTTATTGGGAATTCCGGTAAAAACACGTCATAATGAAGTTGCACCCAACCAATTTGAGTTAGCGCCAATTTTTGAAGAAACAAATCTTGCCGTAGATCACAACTCCTTATTAATGGATGTGATGCAAAGAGTTGCAGAGCGTCATGATTTTAAAGTATTATTTCACGAAAAACCATTTAAAGGAGTAAACGGATCTGGAAAACACAATAACTGGTCGCTGGCAACAGATACGGGAGTTAACTTATTGAGCCCGAGTAAAACACCAATGAGCAATTTACAGTTTCTTACCTTCTTTATTAATACTATAAAAGCGGTTAACGATTACGAAACTCTGCTAAGAGCTTCTATCGCAACAGCAAGCAACGATCACAGGTTAGGAGCAAATGAAGCGCCGCCGGCAATTATCTCGGTTTTTATTGGAGCACAGTTAACGAAAGTTTTATCAGAATTAGAAAGCGTTACAACAGGAAAATTATCTCCTGAAGAAAAAACAGATCTAAAATTAAATGTAGTTGGTAAAATTCCGGACGTACTTTTAGATAACACAGACAGAAACAGAACTTCGCCGTTTGCCTTTACAGGAAATAAATTTGAGTTTAGAGCCGTTGGTTCAACTGCAAACTGCTCAAATGCAATGACAACCTTGAATGCGATTGTGGCAAAACAATTGAAAGATTTTAAAATTGAAGTTGATTCTTTGATCGAGTCAAAAGACATGAAAAAAGACGATGCAATCTTTAATGTTTTAAGAGAATATATCAAGCAATCTAAGAAAATACTTTTTGAAGGTGACGGATATAGTGATGCCTGGGAAAAAGAAGCAGCGAAAAGAGGTTTAAGTAATTTTAAAACCACTCCGGAAGCTATTAAGGCTAAAGTATCGAAACAAGCTTTGGATTTGTTTAGTGAAATGGGAATTTTAAATCATGTTGAAGCCGAAGCGCGTTATGAAATAGAATTAGAAGAATACACTAAGAAAATTCAGATTGAAGGAAGAGTCTTGGGAGATATCGCAAGAAACCACGTAATTCCAACAGCAATTCGTTACCAAAATACTTTAATTGAAAATGTAAAAGGATTGAAAGAAATCTTCGGAAAAGAATTTGAAACAATTGCCAAAGAGCAAATCGTTTTAATCAAAGAGATTTCGGGTCATATCGAAGGAATAAATTCTAAAGTATTGACAATGACCGAAGAAAGAAAGAAAGCAAATCAGTTAACCGATGCTCAAAAAATGGCAGAAGCATATTGCAACAAAGTAAAACCTTATTTTGAAGACATTAGAAATCACTGTGACAAATTAGAATTATTAGTAGACGACGAAAGTTGGACCTTAACTAAATACAGAGAATTGTTGTTTACCAAATAACATTCGCAAATATTCAATTAAAGCCTGTTTTGAAAAAGACAGGCTTTTTTTTACGATTATGTTTTGGTTAAAAGAATTATACAAAGTAGTCTTTTTCTTATTGTTGTAAAGTAGAAGAAAAGCAGTTCATCGAGATAGTCTCACATTTTATCGGAAAGATGATAATGTGTTGAAAAATAAGTATTTATGTTTTATTTGGTTTGTTATAAGTTTTCTAAATTTGAATATGAAAAGGAGAAAGTTATGAGCCAATTTTGCTTTCGAATCATTTTTTACATTAGTATATTTCTCCAAATTGCAAAGCCTACACCACAAGTTACATTAATAGCCAATTAAATATAAGCCTTCAAATGTTGAATATTTTTAAAAACAATTTAGTTACACGAAAAAACGACAGTATTCAAAAACTGTCGTTTTTTTTTGTCAATCACAGATTAGAAGAAAATAGGATTTATTTTAGATAGAATAAATTCTAATTTTAAATAGTATAACCCTAAGAATTAAAAAAAGGGATTATCTTTGCACCACATCAACACAAACTAAGTTTCATGAGTTCAGATTCTAGCAAAAGGTACGCACAAAGAGGTGTTTCGGCATCAAAAGAAGACGTACACAACGCCATAAAAAATATTGATAAAGGTTTATTTCCTCAAGCATTTTGTAAAATTGTCCCTGATTATCTAACACAAGATCCGGAATATTGCTTGATTATGCACGCAGACGGTGCTGGTACAAAATCGTCATTAGCATATATGTATTGGAAAGAAACAGGCGATATTTCAGTTTGGAAAGGAATTGCTCAGGATGCTTTAATCATGAACATCGATGATTTATTATGTGTTGGAGCAACAGATAATATCCTGCTTTCTTCTACAATTGGAAGAAATAAAAATTTAATTCCGGCCGAAGTTATTTCAGCGATCATCAACGGAACCGAAGAATTAATCAACGAATTAAAATCTTTTGGAGTAACGATTCATTCAACAGGAGGAGAAACTGCCGATGTTGGAGACGTAGTTCGTACCATAATTGTCGATTCTACCGTAACCGCTCGTATGAAACGCAGCGATGTGGTAGACAACGCAAATATTAAAGCAGGCGACGTAATTGTTGGTTTGACTTCTTTTGGTCAGGCAACTTACGAAAAAAGCTATAATGGCGGAATGGGAAGTAACGGATTAACATCAGCACGTCATGATGTTTTCGGGAAATATTTGGCTAAAAAATACCCTGAAAGTTACGATGCAGCAGTTCCCGAAGAATTAATCTATTCAGGTCAGGTAAATTTAACTGATGAAGTTGAAAATAGCCCAATTAATGCAGGTCAATTAGTACTTTCTCCAACGAGAACTTACGCACCAATAATAAAGAAAATTTTAGACACATACACACCAAACGATATTCACGGAATGGTGCATTGTAGTGGAGGAGCACAGACAAAAATTTTACATTTTGTTCAGAACCTGCACATTATAAAAGACAATTTATTTCCGGTTCCGCCATTGTTCAAGTTAATTCAGGAACAATCAAAAACAGACTGGAAAGAGATGTATCAGGTTTTTAATTGCGGTCACCGTATGGAAATTTACGTTCCAGAAAACATTGCACAAGATATTATTGCGATTTCAAAATCATTCAATGTCGATGCACAAATCGTAGGTCGGGTAGAAGCAGCAGATGCTAAAAAGCTTACAATCACCAGCGAATACGGAACATTCGAATATTAATTTATTTCACCATATAAGTAATATAAGTTCATTTTAAGCTGAGCTGAATTGATTGTCAGGCTGAACGAAGTCGAAACCCGTTCCAATTGAAAAGTCTTCGACTTTGCTCAGGATAACACTTATTTATATTTTCTTATATCACTTATATGGTTTAAAAACACACACAGGCTATGTACGAATTACTTTTTTGGAAATACTTAGAAGAAATCTACTTAAATCATCACGAAGTTTATGAAGCCCTTGTCGAAAAAGAAGTAGTCGAAGGTCTTGAAACACTTCCGGTTGAAGTAATTATGAACCGAATCGCTTCAGTTTTTTCTGAATGGGAAAAAGTAGATGAAAACAGCTGGAAAAATACCAACGGAAAAGGTGCATTTCAAGTAATTACAACACCTCAAAGTGTTAAAATCGATTGTTACGGAACTGAAGGCAAAACCATGAACAAGTTAGTCGCTCTGATGGAAGAATTCAAATGTCCGTTGTATGATCCGCAAGTTCCGGAACGTTACGACGAAATGAGTGAGTAGTTTTTTCTCTATAAATAACTTTGAGAATCGTTGCAAAGTAAATATAGCCAAAGAATGTCTGGAAATCTTTAATTAATCGAAATAAACCAATGAATCAAACTTCAAATTTCAATTTCACAGATAATATAATTTTAGAAGACGAATTAGTTTTATTACGCCCCTTACAAGAATCAGACGTCGATAATTTATTAGAAATTTCCATTAACGAGCCAGAAACATGGAAGTATTCATTAGTTGGTGCCGACGGAAAAGAAAATTTGATAAAATACATCCAATCAGCAATAAAAGCCCGAGGTGATAAAAGAGAATTTCCTTTTATAGTATTCGACAAAAAATCTCAAAAATACGCTGGATCAACACGTTTTTACGACATTCAGCTTGAATATAAAACTCTACAATTAGGCTACACTTGGTACGGTTCAGCATTTAGAGGAACCGGATTAAACAAACACTGTAAATTTTTGTTACTGCAATTTGCTTTTGAAACCCTCGGAATGGAGCGTGTAGAATTCCGCGCTGATAATAATAACGAACGCAGTGTCGCTGCGATGAAAAGCATCGGCTGCAAGGTCGAAGGAGTTTTACGCAATCACATGCCAACAGCAAATAGAGAAGTTCGTCGTGATTCGATTGTTTTAAGTATTCTAAGAAACGAATGGTTTGATGTGGTAAAAGAGAATTTAAAGCGTAAACTTTAGGAATAAGAGCCGTTAGGCTCGACCAATATTCTAGGGCTGGATTTTAATCCAGCTTAGACAAAGAAAAGCGATTGCAAGAATATTTTTAAATGAAGTTTAAGATAGAGAATCCAGCAATTGGAATTTTTAAAATTGGAATTTATTTTATCCATTCTTCAACAATAAACCTTGTTCCTTTCTAATTTTGATTACTAATTGATCCAGATAAGTTTTTATTTTCTGTGGAAGCGCATTCCAGTTTTGATCCTTCTTAAAAGTTCTGCAATCATCTAAATCGCATTCAACAGCGCGAATTACATATTTTTGGTTCTTGTAAACCGTAATAATTTTTACACGTCTAATCTCATTATATTCAGTTTTGGTTCCGTAAACAATTACCGGATCAACATAACCATCTCCATCAAGATCTTTTGTGCTGCAGTATTTTGTCCAAAACCAAATCGTAGTTTCTTTTGGAATACAATCTTCCAGCAAATCATTAATTCTCCATTTCTCTAAAAAGCCACCGTGATCATTCATGGCACAAATCGCCTGAATTTTGGTGTTTAAAGTATCTTTTTTAGAAATATTTTTTTGATTTTCGGTTAAAACCAAATTAGTAACGCCGCCTTTATCACTGTATTCAAAAGCTCTGTAAATAGGAAAATCAGAAATTTCATTAAGCTCTCTTTGAATTATTTGTTCTTTATCTAATGGATAACTTTCAATTTTTTGAGAGAAAGCAAATATCGAATTTAGAAGAAACAGGAATACAGTTATTTTTTTCATTTTGGCAGTTAAGTTTAGAAAACCAAAGATATTCAAATGCTATTTAGTTTAAAATTTAAATTTTTTAAAACTATATTTTATCGTAATTTTCTAAGCCAAACAATTACAGAAAAAGACCTGATGAATATTGTACAAAAACCTGCTTTTATTATTGCATTTGGAATTTTAATGTTTGCTTTTACGGCAAATACAAATGCGCAGAAAAAGGAAAACAGCCTTAAAAATTTGATTCAATATGTAGATCCAATGATTGGAACAGCAAAAATGGGACACACTTATCCCGGCGCAACAGTTCCGTTTGGAAGCGTTCAGCTGAGTCCTGAAACAGATACAGTTGCGTACAGTTTAAACGGAAAATACAATGGAGATGTCTATAAATATTGTGCAGGATATCAGTACGAAGACAAAACGATTGTAGGTTTTAGTCACACCCATTTTAGCGGAACAGGACATTCTGATTTAGGGGATTTTTTAATAATGCCTACAACTGGAAAATTACAATTAAATCCAGGCGTTGCTTCAAAACCATTGTCAGGTTATCGATCAGCATTTTCGCATTCAACGGAAAAAGCAGAACCAGGATATTACAGCGTATTCCTTGAAGATCATAAAATCAAAGCCGAACTGACAGCAACAACAAGAGTTGGAATGCATCAATATACTTTTCCAAAATCTGATGAAGCACATATTATTCTGGATTTAACCTCAGGAATTTACAATTATGATAAAAAGAATGTCTGGACTTTCGTTCGTGTAGAAAACGATACTTTAATTACAGGATATCGTCAAACGAATGGTTGGGCGAGGACAAGAACCGTTTATTTTGCAATGTCTTTTAGTAAACCAATTAAAAGTTACGGACAAGCTGCGCAGGAAAAAAGTGTTTACAGAGGTTTTTGGGGAAGATTTGATCAAACCAAAAACTTTCCTGAAATGGCAGGTCAAAACCTAAAATTATTCTTTGATTTTGATACAAACGAAGGCGAAAAAATCAAAATAAAAATGGCTTTATCACCTGTAAGTTCTGCCGGAGCATTAGAAAACATGAAAAAAGAAATTCCGGATTGGGATTTTGAACGTGTTAAAAAACAAAGTCAGGAAATTTGGAACAACGAGTTGAACAAAATCCAGATTGAAACTATTCAGAAAGAAGATTTGGTTAATTTCTATACCGCAATGTATCATGCGTTTTTAGGTCCAACAGAATACATGGATTTAGACGGAAATTACAAAGGTTTGGATATGAATGTTCATAAAGCAGATAACTTTAAAAATTATACCAGTTATTCATTGTGGGACACTTACAGAGCTTTACATCCACTTTTTAATTTGGTTCAGCCAACAAGAAACTCAGATATGATAAGTTCAATGTTGGCACATTCTGATCAAAGTGTTCATAAAATGCTGCCAATCTGGTCACATTATGCCAATGAAAATTGGTGTATGATAGGTTATCATTCTGTTTCTGTAATTGCCGATGCAATTGTAAAAGGGAATGGAAATTTTGATAAAGAAAAAGCACTTCTGGCCTGTGTTAATACAGCAAAAGTTCCTTATTATGACGGATTAGAATATTACATGAAAATGGGTTATGTTCCTGAAGATAAAAATAGTTCGTCGGTTTCTAAAACATTAGAATATGCTTATGATGACTGGGCAATTGCTCAGGCGGCTAAGAAATTAGGAAAGACAGCTATTTATAATGAATTCATCGAAAGATCTAAAAATTATAAAAACGTTTACGACGAGAAAACAGGTTTCATGCGTCCTAAATTAAACGACGGAACTTTCAAAAAAGAATTTGATCAGCTTGATACACACGGACAAGGTTTTATTGAAGGAAATTCATGGAATTATAGTTTATACGTTCCGCAAGATCCTGCTGAAATGATTAAAATGATGGGTGGAAATGACCAATTTAATGTTCGTCTGGATTCGTTATTCAGTATGCATTTACCAGACAAATATTTCGAAAATACAGAAGATATCAGCAGAGACGGAATAATCGGAAATTATGTGCACGGAAATGAGCCTTCACACCATGTTGTTTATTTGTATGACTGGACAAATTCGCCTTGGAAAGCACAAGACAAAATCAGAATGATTCTGAAAAAAATGTACAGAAATGGCGCCGATGGTTTGGGCGGAAATGACGATTTTGGACAAATGAGTGCCTGGTATATTTTCAGCAGTTTAGGATTTTATCCAGTTGCTCCAGGTTCTGATGAATATGCATTAGGAAGTCCGTTGGTAAAAAAAGCAATTTTTAATTTAGAAAATGGTAAAACTTTCGAAGTCGAAACAGTAAATCAATCGGATAAAAATGTGTTTGTTAGCAAAGTGCTTTTAAACGGAAAACAATTGGACAAACCGTTTTTGAAACATGCAGATGTTATGAATGGAGGGAAAATTACCTTTTATATGAGCGCTAAACCGAATAAAAAACAATATCAAGATTAGATAGACCGCAGATTATACGGATAAGACGGATTTACACTGGTGTTAATTATTGTGATGTTGTAATGTCGCTCAGCCTGACAGAAAGGGTAGATCAACCAGACCGCAATATTAAAATTCGAGAAAATTTGTGTAATTCGTGGCAGAAGAACAAAAAACTTCCCGAAATTTGCACTTTAAATAAACGTAAATATGAAAATAAATCTAAAATCAGGAATTGATAAATTGCTTTTCGGAATGAAGCAAAACGATGTAACAGCTGCTTTAGGAAAACCTGATAAAAATTATAAAGACGAAGATGACAATGTGATTTTTGTATATAATGCGCAAAAAATTAGATTGACATTTTATCAGGAAGAAGACCTGAAATTGGGTTATTTAGTCGCTTCAAGCAACGATCTGGAAGTTTTCGGATATAAACTAATCGGAAGAAAAATTGCTGATGTAAAGAAAGATTTAGCAGTAAAAGGAATTACAAAATTCAATCAGGAAACTTTTGATACTTTCGAGAATTACTTCAATGAAGATAATTGGTTTATTCTACAAACGGAATTTGATGAAGTTGTAAAATTCGAAATTGGAGCAATCATTAATGATAAAGACGAATTTGACTGGAAATTTCCAGTTAAGAAATAAGAGATAAAGATTTACACAAACAAAGTCCTTGCGAGGATCGAAGCAATCACACTAAAAACAAGCACTTTTTCTAATTAAAATAGATTTGCAAGATGAGATTGCTTCGTTCCTCGCAAGGACAAAATAAAAAAACCGACAATCACTTGTCGGTTTTTTTTTTATGTTTTAAAAAGGATTATCCTTTTAACCATGCATTTTTAAGTTTCTCTTTTGAAGCGTCAGTTGCTTTAAAAGTTTCTGTTTCTTCGTATGGTAATTTCACAGTTCCTTTAATGGTTTGTTCTTTTCCATCACGTTTTATCTGAAGCGTGATAGGATCGTTTTCTTTCCAGCTTTCACCTTGCGTAATCAAATCATAAATATTATCCAATGAATATGGTTTATTGTTTACAGACAGGATAATATCACCACCTTTTAAGTTTAAATTCTTAAAGAACTCGTTTAGTTCAATTTCAGGACGAACAGCAATTTCTTTAGTTTGTTTGTCAACTTTTATGTATGGAGTTTGTCCTTTTAAGAAAATTGGAGATGCTTTTTTCTCAGATGCTTTTGTTACACCAACTTTTGCCAAATAAAAATCATAAGGAATTGGAGTTGTTCCAGCCACATATTTATTCAAAAATTCGCCAACTTCGGGATAAGTTAATTGCGTGATTTTAGCAAAAAGCTCTTCATCGTTAAATGGTTTTTCAATACCATATTCGTTAGCTAATTTATGCATTAGATCAAGAA
Organism: uncultured Flavobacterium sp.; assembly: GCF_963422545.1. NCBI lineage: Bacteria > Pseudomonadati > Bacteroidota > Flavobacteriia > Flavobacteriales > Flavobacteriaceae > Flavobacterium > uncultured Flavobacterium sp. The sequence goes on along the minus strand of NZ_OY730255.1, from coordinate 92,499 downwards.
TTCCTCTTTCTCCGTTGCTTTTTTCTCTAATGATAATATCAACACACATTCCGATAAGCGCTCCTTTTTGATATACGTTTAAGTATTGATCTTTGTACGGTTGCACTAAAACATTTTTACTCATTAGCGTAAATGACATTGTATCATTTAATCTTTTTGCCTGTTCGATTTTATCAGCAATACGAGTATAGAATTCAGCTTCACTAATTAAACCCTGGTTGATTTGAAAAAGATTAGCAAAATATTCTGTTACACCTTCGTACATCCATAAATGCTCAGACATTTTTGGTGCATTATAATCAAAAAACTGAATTTCTTTTGAGTGGATAGTTAATGGCGTTACGATATGAAAAAACTCATGCGAAACAACGTCCTTCATAGATTCTACCAACTTTTCTTTTGGCATAGATTCAGGTAAAACAACCGTAGTTGCAGTTGGATGCTCTAAAGCTCCAAAACCGTGTGCGTCGTCTTTTGCCATTGATGATAAGTATAATAAAACAGTGTATTTTTTAGTAGAGTTTACCTTTCCTAAAAAGTTTTTCTGAGCCGTCATCATCGTTTTCATTTCCGGTGTGATACTTTCTGCAGTAAATTTTCCTGTTGGAGAATAAACAGCAATCAAAATATCCATTCCATTTACATTAAAAGTAGTATAATCAGGTTTTGAATACATAATTGGATTCTCAACTAAAATAGCGTAACGAGACGTTGTAAAAACATCACTTGTTTTGCTTGCGTCTTCGTCAGTCATTGAAGTCGCTCCCCAAAGTGTTTCAGGATGTGTGATAGTAACTTTGTAAGGAACATCTAATTTATCTTGAAAATACCCCACAAAACCATGTGTGTTTACCATAAAATTGATTCCCGCATTGATGTTTGTTCCCGCTGGCGAAAATACATCGTCGTTACCAAATCCGGTTCCTTTTTCAGTATCAAATGTATCGCCTACTAAATAAGTAACTTTTTTTAATGATTTTGCATTTGAAATTGACCAGGAGTTATCGTCAATTCTTTTTACAGTTAAAGCATTTCCTTTTGCGTCAAAAGCTTTAAAACTATCTGAATATTTACCATAATTATCTGTAGAATAAGTACCCGGAACTGTTTTTGGAATACTGTAAATAACTTCGTCAGTTTTTATTTGTGGAGGAGTAACAGTTACCAGAACTTTGTCGTCTTTTACATCGACAAGATTGATATTGACATCTACGACATTGCTTTTTGCAGCGCCCGAAGAGCTTCCTGTTTTACAGCTCCAAAGCGTTACTGCGAGAGCTAAAGTGTAAAGTATTTTTTTCATTTGAATAAGTTTAGTTATGTGTATTAGACTTACAAAAGGTAAAAATGTTACATGAAATTAAAAATATAAAAAAAACTCCTGAAGAACAGGAGTTTCGTCTTAGTCTAGTTTGTTTTTTATATAGTATTTACCGTCCAAATCCTCATCAAAATCATCTATTTTAACTGGTTTCGGTTTTGGTTTATTAGCAATGGCCTTCTTTTTCCACATCTCAAATTTTTCAAGAGGCATTTTCTTTTTCATGATTTCCAGAACTTCTTTTTCTGCTAATCCAAATTCTTTCTTTATGATTTCAAATGGATTTTTTTCTTCTAAAGCTAACGAAACAAGTCTTTCCGTTTGTTCCCAATTCAATTCTTTGCGGTTACTCTTTTTCATCACGTGAAAATTAATTCAAAATAGAGGTTAATGATTAATAGATTGATTTTCAAATTTAATATCAATATTAATAAAAAAAATAATTACTTGGTAAGTTCAAGTGCACTTTTTTTACTGTTTTTAACTGTTTTTTATGGATCTCAATTTTTGAAACGGAATTTTCAACAAATTTTTCAATTTATTGTTTTCTTTGGGCATCATGTGAGTGTCAATTCCATAAATTAATTTGTCTTTGGATAATGTTGTAAAGGTGCCAAAAAGACGATCCCAAACCGAAAATATGTTTCCATAATTACTATCTGTATAAGGAACAACATAATGATGATGTACTTTGTGCATATTGGGAGAAACGATAAAATAACTCAGGAAAACGTCCAGTTTATCGGGCAGCGAAATGTTGGCATGATTAAATTGTGTCGCAACAACGGATAAAGTCTGATATAAAAAGACCATCCACATTGGAGTTCCTATTATCAAAACTCCCAAAGTTGTAAATATGAAACGAATCACGCTTTCGCCCGGATGATGTCTGTTGGCAGTTGTCGTATCAATCCAGGTATCTGTATGATGAACAATGTGAAAACGCCACAGAAATTTTATTTTATGCTGGATATAATGAGGTAAATAAGCACCAATCAAATCCAACAAAAGGAGTCCTATTAAAGTATAAAGCAAAATAGGGATTTCTGGAAGCCATTGTAATATTCCAAAATGATTTTCAGTTGCCCAGAATGCGGTTTTGATTAAGATAAAAGCCAGTAAAAAGTTAATAATAATGGTGGTCAATGTCAGGAAAAAATTGATTCCTGCATGATGCCATTTTTTGTACCGCATGTTGAATAGGGGAAAGGTATTTTCTAAAATCCAAAAAAAAGTTATTCCTCCAACCAAAATTAAACTTCGATGCGAAGACGGAATTGTACTGAAATAAGCAATTACTTCATTCATAATAATTGGATTTATAATATTCAAAATGTTTCATTTATCTAAAGGCTAATGTTGTTAGTAACGGGCTTTATTTTTTCTTTTCGCGTTTTTTTTCTGAAACAGATTTTGTTATTGTTAATCCTTCTCTCAATTCCTTTTTGTCTTTTACTTTCAGTATTGAATTTTCAAATGCGTTTATAATAAGCTCTTTAGCGTACTCTTTTGGAAAATCGTTTTTATTTGAAACAAGTAAATAACGGTATTGATTGCCATTTCCAATTAATTTTTTTTCCGGATCAGAAATTTCGCTTCCCCAATAAAATCCCAAATGAATTTTTTTGCTTGTTCTTCCAATTGCAATTGAGCAAAATGTGTGTCCGAGTTTTTCGGTTGGTGACCACCCAAAAGCTAAAGCGTTATAATTATCATAAATCAGTTCATTAGTTTTTGGATACAAGTCCCAAACAAAGTCTCTCAGCCACAAAACTATTTCAGTGATTTCTTCCCCGAATGGCTGTAGAAATTTCAATAAATCGTCTTTCTGTTCTTTGCTCATTTTCCGTTTAGGTGTTTGGTTCGAAGATTGGCGCTAATGTCCTGTGACTTGGCACAGTAGCAAAACCTTTAATGTTTTGTACTTAAAGGTAGGCAAAATTTCAATTTAGTACTAAAAACTGAATATGCTATTGTATAAAATGCTTAGTCTAAAACAGAAAAGAGAAAATCAAATATAAATATATCGGATTTTCTCTTTCAAAATGAGGTTACTTAGTAAAGTAATTATGCTTTTTTTATCAGACTAATTATAAATAATAGAACCCAGGCGCCCCCAACGGCTATAATAATTTGCCAAAGAAGTCCGCCGCCGCCAATGCCCAGTTTTCCGGCAATCCAGCCACCAACAATTCCGCCGATGATTCCAACGACGATATTACCAAGTAATCCAAAGCCGGCACCTTTCCAGACCTGACCTGCTAACCATCCTGAAATGGCTCCTATAAGTAAGAAATATAAAAAATCCATAATGTTAAGTTTATTAGTTATTAATTGATTTATTTATTTATTTATAAAAGGGGATTAGGCTTCTGCGTGGTTTTGCAATAATGTTTTATATATAAATCCGGCGACAATTGCTCCTAAAATTGGTGCTAACCAAAATAACCAAACTTGTGATAAAGGCTCTCCACCGGCAAAAATTGCTTGTGATAATGATCTAGCAGGATTTACTGAAGTATTAGTGATAGGAATACTGATTAAGTGAATTAAAGTCAAGGCTAAACCAATAGCAATTCCGGCAAATCTTCCGTTTGCAAATTTATCAGTAGCTCCAAGAATTACCAATAAGAAGAATAATGTCAGAACAAATTCAGCTATAAATGCAGATTGTAAAGAATAACCATCAGGAGAAAATGCGCCAAAACCATTTGAAGCAAAAGCTCCGGCTTTAGTATTGTCAATTACGTTTCCTGCTTTGCCTGACCAGATTATAAATAATGTTCCGGCTGCAGCCAGTGCACCAACACATTGTGAAATGATATAAGGTAAAAGGTCTTTTGCCGGGAATCTTCCTCCAGCCCATAAACCAAAAGATACAGCAGGATTAAAATGTCCACCAGAGATGTGTCCAACTGCATAAGCCATTGTTAGCACGGTTAAACCAAATGCTAAGGCAACCCCCGCAAATCCAATTCCTAGATTAGGTATACCCGCTGCAAAAAGGGCGCTTCCGCAGCCTCCAAAAACAAGCCAATAGGTTCCAAAAAATTCAGCAAATAATTTTTTCATAATAAAATAGTTTAATGGTTAATGTTAAAAGGTATACTGGTATGCCCAATATACTAAAATAATCTGTACGAACAAACGTACAAATAAAATCCATTTTGGCAAGCCGAAACTAGCTTTTTTATTTTGAAACATGAATAGGTTAGCAGGAAACACAGCAATTAAGAGAATAATAACGCCCAATGCTGCTAAATTAGTTGTAGGATGAAACAACAGAAGTATACCTAAAATTATTTCGGCAGCTCCGCTTAAAATATTTATTAATTTGGGATTTTTAAAAACTGGCGGAATGATTTTGATATACATTCCGGGTGTTCTAAAATGATTGAGCCCGGCAACTATATAAAGAAAAGCCATTAAATATAAATGCCAAGGTAGATTCATGATATTATGTTGTTTATCACGAATTTATAAAAAAATTAACAATTATAACATTACAAGACGCTTTTTTTTCGTGTCTCGCAAATAAGGCTATTTTTTAGGCTTGAAATTTACATTCATAATAATTATTGCCAGAATGATTAAAACAATTCCAACCCATTGAGAAAAGATAACTTGCTCGTTTAGTAAAACATAAGCCATCATAACAGAAACAGGAAGTTCAAGAGCAGAAACAATACTTCCTAATCCAATTCCGGTTAACGGGAAACCTGCAGTCATTAACATTGGAGGAATAATGGTTCCGAACAAAGCCAGTACAATTCCCCATTTCGTGAAAATCTCAAAGTTAAAAGAGGCTATTTGAGTTGCAAAAGCAAATGAAAATACAATAATAGCTCCGCCCAAAAGCATGTATAAGCTTCGTTGTGCGGATGAAATTCCGATAGCAACACGATTTGCAGTAAACATAGTTGTAGTAAAAGATGCCGCAGCCAAAACTCCCCAAACAATCCCTCTCCAATCTAATTGTATATCATTATGGATAATATTAGTTGCCAAAACAGTACCAATAAGTACAATGATTACAGCAACGACTTTTTGTTTTGAAGGTAATTTTTTTTCTAAAATCATTTCAAGCAAAACTCCCATCCAAACCGTTTGCATTAATAAAACGATACCAATAGAAACAGGAATGTATTTTACGGCTAAATAATAGAACAAACTTGTCATTCCTAATGAAGTTCCCGCAAGCATTAAGTTAAATATATTCTTTGGAGTTGCTTTTACAACATTGTCTTTGTGTTTGATTTTCTGGAAGGTATTTATTAGTAAAATACCAATGATTCCTAATATAAATTGAGATGTTGTTACTTCGGCAGTAGTATATCCTTCAGAATAGGCCATTTTTACGAAAGTAGCTAACATTCCGTAAGTTGTTGCTCCAATTGCTACTAAAAATACTCCCTTTAATACGTTGTTTTGTGACATCTTAACTTGTTTAATTAAAAAAATAAAGCCGGCAAAGGTAAGCTATTTTGTTTAAGAATTAGTAGAAAAAGGTTGTAAACATTATTATCAGTATAGTTACGGAGCTAATTTCTATTGTAAAATTATGAATTTGACATAATTAAAGAAGGAATAAAATAAGAAACCCGTCAAAATCTAAATTTTGACGGGTTTGATTTATATAAGATAAAATAAATTTGTTTTTATTTTACAACAGGCTGATTTTGATACAATTCGATTTCGAAAATCAAAGTTGCGTTTGGCGGAATTACACCTCCGGCACCATTTGCCCCATATGCTAAGTTTGAAGGAAGAATAAAAGTTGCTTTCTCTCCATCAGTCATCATATCTATAGCTTCGATAAAACCAGGAATCATTCCGTCTTTTTTACCGGCAGTAAAAGGAAAAGCTTTGTAACCTCCTTGTGCATCTCTATTGGCATCATATTTACCATACGCTTTTGCTACGTTTGACATACTGCTGTCAAAAAGATTTCCATCTTCAAAGTAACCTGCATAATGAAAATAGATTGTAGATCCTTCAGCAGGTTTTACACCATTTCCTTTTTTAGTAATCACATATTTTAAACCAGATGCAGTTGTTGTAGCAGTTGCTTTTGCGCTTGTAAAAGCAGCAGCTTTTTCAGCAACCACTTTTTGACTTTCTGCTTTTTTAGCTTCTTGTTTTTTTACATCATCAGAGAAAACTTTTACTGCATCAAATTTTTTGGCTGCAGCACCTTTAGAGGTAATAGTAATTTTTGTGATAACGTCGTCCTGAACAATTTTATTTACAACGTTCATTCCGGAAACTACATGACCAAAAATAGTATGTTTTCCGTTAAGCCATTGTGTGTCTTTATGAGTGATAAAAAATTGACTTCCGTTTGTTGCAGGTCCTGAATTAGCCATTGCTAAAACACCGCCTTTGTCAAATTTTAACTCAGGAACAAACTCATCTTTAAATGAATATCCAGGATCTCCCGAGCCATTTCCTTGAGGATCACCACCCTGAATCATAAAATCATTGATTACTCTGTGAAATTTTAATCCGTCATAAAAAGGTTTTCCTTTTAGTTTATCAACTTTTACATAAGGGTTTTTACCTTCTGCCAAAGTAATAAAGTTAGCAACCGTTACAGGTGCTTTTACATATTCTAATGATAAAACAATATCTCCTTTTGTAGTTGAGATTGTAGCAAAAATACCTTCATTAGGGTTTGCTGCAGGAGCTGTTTTTGTTGTTGCAGGTTTTGCTTTTGCAACTGGTTTTTTTGTTGTTTGTGCCTGAATGTTTACCATTGCCAGGCAAAATAAAAATAGAAATTTAAATTTCATCATGTTTCGAATTTAAGTCTGTAATAACGTTTTAAAGATAAGAATATTATTACGGTTTTTCCAATAGTTGAACTTCAAAAATAATATTTGCATTTGGCGGAATAACTCCTCCTGCTCCAGTTGCTCCGTAAGCTAAGTGTGACGGAATAAAAAGAATTGCTTTATCTCCAAAAGAAAGTTGCTCAATTCCTTCAATAAACCCGGGAATCATACCGTCTTTACGGCCTGCCTGAAACGGAATTGGCTGATATCCGTGTTGTTCTGCTCTTGCTGCATCAAACTTTCCGAAAGCTTTGTTAACTTCTTCTACGCTTGAATCAAACAAAGTTCCGTCTTCTAAGAAACCAGAATAGTGAATGTAGATTTGAGTTCCTGTAGCTGGTTTTTTACCTGTTCCTTTTTCAGTAATCAAGTATTCTAAACCAGTGCTCGTTTTTGTAGCTTTTGGTCTAACAGAAGCATAGTAAGCTACTTTTTCTTTTTGAACTCCTGCATACTTACTTTTTTCTTTTGCGATTTCAGAAAAGTAATCATGAAATACTTTTACAGCATCAAACTTCTTTGCCGCTTCACCATTTCTGATAATAGTTACAGAAACCACTTTATCATCTTGTTTAATTTGATTTACAACTTCTTGTCCTTTTTCAACCACATGACCAAAAATAGTATGTTTTCCGTCTAACCAAGGAGTTTCAACATGTGTAATAAAAAATTGACTGCTGTTTGTTCCGGGACCATTGTTTGCCATAGCCAAAACACCCGCTTTATCAAATTTCAAATCAGTAATTTCATCTTTAAATTTATAACCTGTATCTCCAGAACCAGTTCCTTCAGGATCTCCGGTCTGAATCATGAAATCTTCAATAACTCTATGAAATTTCAGTCCGTCATAAAAAGGTTTTCCTTTTAGATATTCCTTTGTTACGAATTCATTTTTACCTTCGGCCAAGGTTACAAAATTAGCCACCGTAATAGGAGCTTTTTTATAATCTAATTCAACAATAATATGTCCTTTATTTGTTTCAATGTCAGCATATAAACCATCAGGTAAATTACCGTGTTCGTCTTTACAAGAATAAAATGAGGTAACGGCTAGTAGTAATAATAAAATACTTTTTTTCATTTTTAAAATGTTTTTTTATGGGTTTATTGTATCTTTTTTAGCTGGAGTTGCCGGTTTTACAGCTGTTGGTTTTGGCATCGCCGGTTTTGGAGCTTGTCCACCTCCAGTTTGTGCAGTTGCAGGCTGTTCTGAAGGAGTTCCTGTTTTTGGTGCTGTTGTGTCCGGTACAAAATTTCGAAGCGTAACCGTGCAGATTAAAGACTGATTGATTCCAATTTTTTTGTTGTCTCCGTGATATCCGTAAGCAATATGAGACGGAAATAAGAAAGTCACAGTTTCATTTTTATGCATCAGTTTAATACCATCGCGCAATCCCATCATGATGTCTTGTTTGTCTACATAATAAGTTTGCGGACCAAGATCTGCTTCTGAGTAAATAATATTACCTTTTATGTCTTTTACTTCTAAGTTATAATAAGCAATATCTCCTTTTTTAGGCGTCAAAAGATCAGTTTGATTTCTTTCATCATAATAAAACCAGTATCCTTTTCTGGTTGCGAAATATTTAGTTTTTGGATTGCTTTTGATTATTTTTTTGATAACATCTTCTTCATTAGCAATTATTTTTTTGTTACGATTAACTGATTTTTTCATGAAAGTACCTGAAGCTCTCGAAATAGGTCTTCTGGCATCTTCATGCTGTTTGCAGCTAACCAGTAAAACAGCAAAAAGTAGGGTGTAAATGCTTATTTTTAGGTAGTTCATGGGGTTATATTGTTAGTTTGGTTACTAAATCTTCAAATTTCGCTAAAGTTTCTTCCATTGAAACATCTGATCTTCCGCCGGCGGCATTACTGTGCCCGCCTCCGTTAAAATGATCTCTTGCAAACTGATTCACATCAAATCCTCCTTGCGAACGGAAAGATATCTTGATGATTTTCTCGTCTTTATTTTCGATAAAAATAGCAGTAAAAAGAATATCTTTTATACTTAATCCATAATTTACAATTCCTTCAGTGTCACCTTTTACATAATTAAATGAATCCAGTTCGTCCTGAGTAAGCGAAGTATAAGATGTTTTATGCTCCTCAAAAACTTTCATATTTTGTAAAGCGCGCCCCAACAATTGTAAACGGTTGTACGAACTATTGTCAAACAATAAAACTGGAATTTGCGTGTTTTCAACCCCTAAATCAATTAATTCAGCAATGATTCGGTGCGTGTCCCCTGTTGTCCCCGGAAAGCGAAATGAGCCTGAATCGGTTAAAATTCCTGTATAAATACACGTTGCAATTGTTTTGTCTAAATCTCCTTTTTTACCTAAAAACGAAATGAAATTATAAACCATTTCGCAAGTTGACCCAAATGAAGTATCAGAATACGTATAAGCAGCATAACCATCCGGCTTTTGATGATGATCAATCATGACAAATGGAGCTGTTAGCTTAGCTAAAGTATGTTCCATTTCGCCCGTACGATGAAAAGCATTAAAGTCAAGAGTAAAAATCAACTCAGCTTCTTCTAATATTTTGGTGCAGTTTTCAGTATCTTTTTCAAATATTTTCACTGTTTCAGAACCTGGTAACCAAGCTAAAAAATTAGGGAAATCATTTGGAGCAATCACTGTTGGCTGATGATTGTTTTTTAGTAAAAAATGGTATAAACTTAAGGTCGAGCCCATAGCGTCTCCATCAGGACCTCTATGCGGTATTATGGCGATTTTCTTTGGGGTTGCGAGTAATAATTGTATCGCTTGAATATCTTGTATTTTCATAGTGTGCGAATTTACATTTTTTTAATGTAATGTTGAAATCATTTTACAGATTAACACACTTTTATATGTTCTACTTTAGAGTCTTAGTTTTTGGAATTTGGAATTTAATTTTTGGAGTTTTAATTAATATGCAGATAAAACGGATTCGCTAAAGCGAAAACGCAGATTTAAACGGATTTTTTGCTGTTTTGTTTTAGCAAAACATTTAGTTCCGGAGGAACGAATCATTTTGTAGCAACGGATTTCAATCCGTTGAATAATCAAGTTTGGAATTTAATTTTTGGCGTTTTAATTAATACGCAGATAAAACGGATTCGCTAAAGCGAAAACGCAGATTTAAACGGATTTTTTGCTGTTTTGTTCTAGTAAAACATTTAGTTCCGGAGGAACGAATCATTTTGTAGCAACGGATTTCAATCCGTTGAATAATCAAGTTTGGAATTTAATTTTTGGAGTTTTAATTAATACACAGATAAAACGGATTCGCTAAAGCGAAAACGCAGATTTAAACGGTTTTTTTGCTGTTTTGTTTTAGTAAAACATTTAGTTCCGGAGGAACGAATCATTTTGTAGCAACGGATTTCAATCCGTTGAATAATCAAGTTTGGAATTTAATTTTTGGAGTTTTAATTAATACACAGATAAAACGGATTCGCTAAAGCGAAAACGCAGATTTGAGCGGATTTTTTATGCTGTTTTGTTTTGTAAAATAGAGGAACGAATCATTTTACGGTTTTCAGTGCAAACTGTGACCGTGACTGAAAACTGTAACTGCGACTAAATTAAAGCCATTTCTGGTAAAATTTATGCTTAGCGCCTTTTACAATTTGCGATTTATAAATACCAACGGGGCCTGATGAAAAATAAGCAATTGTACAGGCAATTGCGATGAAAACGCCGGGTCCAATTCCGAATAATTCCATGCCCATAATCGTGCAGGCGATAGGTGTGTGGGTTGCGCCCGAAAACACAGCGACAAATCCTAATCCGGCTAAAAAGGCAATTGGCAATGGAATTATTAAGGATAAAGCGCTTCCTAAAGTTGCACCAATAAAGAATAACGGAGTCACTTCGCCACCTTTAAAACCTGCTCCTAAGGTAAAACCTGTGAATAGTATTTTAAGTAAAAAGTCATACCAGGGATTTGCATTCGAAAAGGAATCAACAATTACAGGAACCCCTAATCCGGAAAATTTTGTAAACCCAAAACCTGCAATTGCGATGGCAAGAACAATTCCGCCAATAAAAGGACGCAACGGTGGATATTTTATATTTTTTGAGAAAAGAGAACTCCAAAAATGAATATTTCTCGAGAATAACAAAGCGGAAAAACCAGATAAAGTGCCAATTATAATTACACAAGCAATAGTTGGAATACTAATTTCCGGAACAACCGGAATAGAATAATGTGTATGTTTTATTTGCCAAAATTCTACAGTAAAATAGGCTGCATAAGCTACGAGAAAGGATAAAACAATACTTTTGAGATTGATTTTGCTAAAATATAAAACTTCTAAAGCAAAAATGGCACCCGCCAACGGAGTTCCAAAAACGGAAGCAAAACCGGCACTGATTCCGAGGATAATCAGAATCTTTCTTTCTGAATGGTCTAAATTAAAAAGCTTTGCAAATTGATGAGCAATTGCACCGCCCATTTGTACTGCTGTACCTTCGCGACCAGCAGAACCTCCAAATAAATGTGTAAGTAAGGTTCCTAAAAGTACTAAAGGAGCCATTTTAAACGGAATAACTTTCTTGGGTTTTTCGTATTCTTCGAGCAATAAATTATTGCCTTTTACAACAGATTCTCCCCAATAATAATAACTCAATCCAACTAATAATCCGCCAAAAGGCAAAAACCATATAATCCAATCGTGGTGAATTCTAAATTGTGTAACCCATTCCAGCGAAACTAAGAAAAATGCCGATGCAGATCCGGACAAAATACCTATCAAAACACAGATCAAGATCCATTTGAAAATTGTCAGAAGTATTTGTTTTGGGTTTTGAGAAGTCATTAAATGATTTAAGAAAAGTTTTTGCCACGAATTTCACGAATTTTCACGAATTTCTTGGTGTTTTTGTGAAATTTTTTGCCACAGATTAAATGGATTAAAAAGGATTTTTCTAATAAATACTAAAAGCCATTTTGATGGTTTTTAATATTTACTAAGATGTTTAAAAATTTAAGCCATTTTTTAAAGACAAAAAAATAATCTTTCTAATCCATTTAATCTGTGGCAAAAAAAATAAAAAAATAATTCGCGCTAATTTGTGAAATTCGTGGCAAAAAAAAAAATTTACTGCACAACAGCTGTAAATTCAATTTCAACTAAATATTCAGGAGTAACCAATTTACTTATTTCATAAAAACCGGTTGTTGGTTTTACATCTTTAAAGAAAGCAGAATGCGCTCGTGCTACATCTTCAAAAGTAGCAATATTGGTTGTAAAGATTCTCGTTCTAATGACATCTTTCATTGACACATTTAAATCTTCCAGAACTTTTTCAACACGTTCAAGTATATTATAAGTCTGAGCATAAGCATCGTCGGCTTTTACTTTTTCACCATCAACAATAGCCACAGTTCCTGAAACTTCAATAATATTGCCAATTCGTACTGCACGACAATATCCCATTTTGTCCTCCCAAGGTGATCCTGTCAAGATGTTTTCTCTTTTCATTTTTATGTTTTTTTTGAATTGTTTTTTAGCGTTTTTAAAAACAATTCTGGTTGGTTAATTTCGCTGCAATTTATAAAATATACAACTGAAAAGGAATCAAATTAGATTGAAATCACTTTGTAAATGATTCTTTTTTGTGATATTTTGAGTAATTGATTTAATTTTTTGCTACAGATTAAATGATTTTAAAGATTATTTATTACTGTGAAATTGTTGCCACGAATTACACGAATTTACACAAATTTAATTAGCGTAAATTAGTGTAATTCGTGGCAAAAAAATACGACATTAATCATTTTAATCGGTGAATCCCGATAGCTATCGGGAGTAGTAAAAAACTTTATTGCTCTATTTGATAATGTTCGTAAAGGCGAAGTTTGTTTTGAGTTGTTGTGAGATTTTGTTGTAGTGTTTCGATTTTGCCTAATAAGTTTGCAATGACATCAATACCTTCAAGATTGATTTTAAGATCATAATGAAGGCGAATCATTTTTTCGACAGCCGGCAATTGTTCCGGTTCTAAATACTCATCTTCTTCAAGAATAGTAATTTGTATCAAACCATAATTATGCAACTCTGTTATAAAAGTATTTTCAATTTCGTGGTAAATACAAAATTGTTTTATTTGAATTAAGTTTTTACTATTCATGATTTCTAAGTTTAGCCAATTGTTCGAATAATTCTTTTTCTTTTGAAGATAATTTAGTCGGAATTTTTAAAGTATATGTAATGTACAAATCCCCAAACTGATTCTCCTTTTTATATATCGGGAATCCTTTTCCTTTTAGTTTAACTTTTGTTCCGGTTTGAGTTTCAGCAGGAACTTTAATTTTTACCTTTCCGTCAAAAGTCTTAATGTTAATTTCTCCACCCAAAATTGCAGTATAAAGATCGAGATCAACATCGGCGTACAAATTATTGCCATCTCGTTTAAAATCTGAATTATTATCAATTAAAAAAGTAATGTACAAATCACCATTAGGTCCGTTGTTTGCACCGGGAGCGCCATGATTCGGAATCTTTATTATCTGTCCGTTTTCGACTCCGGCCGGAATTGTAATTCGGATATTTTTGCCGTTTACGGTTAAGTTTTGTTTGTGAGTAGTATAAGCCTGTGCGAGGTCTAATTGCAATTCAGCATTAAAATCCTGTCCTCTGTATTTAGCCTGACTTCTGGAGCTTCTTCCTGTAGAACCATACATAGAATTGAAGAAATCAGAAAAATCACTTCCTGAGAAATCTCCTCCACCAAAATCAGTATAACTGTGATTTGCGCCTTGTTCTTGTCTTGAATATTGTTGCTGGTTAGGATCATAACCCGCTTTTTCAAATTCATCAGCATGTTTCCAGTCCTTTCCGTATTTATCGTATTTTTTACGATTTTCAGGATTACTCAAAACCTCATTTGCTTCATTTATTTCCTTAAATTTTTTCTCGGCCTCCTTATCATTCGGGTTTAAATCCGGATGATATTTTCGGGCCATTTTTCGATATGCCTTTTTAATATCAGCTTCAGTTGCTGACTTTGTGATTTCCAGTACTTTATAATAGTCGATATAATCCATTTTATAAAATTTAATTAAAGAAATTAAAGTCTTGAAGTTAGGAATAAGTTGGTAATTATCAAAATAATGTATTTCGTTTAAGTAAAAAATAATGTTTGATTTGGAATTTGGATTTTTTTTATTGGAATTTAATTCAATTCTTGGCAGGTTTTTTGATTCCAAAAAATTACCTAATATATTGTTATAATAGTCTTAAAGTTGTAGTGCCTAATTAAATTATGCTATTTTTGTGATGCTATGCCCCGATTTTATAAAAATTATAAAAGCCGATTCGATAATACTTTTTCAATGAAGCACATTTTATTTTTCATATTATTTTTTACTGTTGTAACAGTATCAGCACAAACTGAATTTGGTACAAAATTCAAACCTATTGCTGCTCCAAAATTTAGTGCAAAACCCAAGAAAACACCTATTCCTCAAATAAAAGACCCTCAGGCTGATAATAGCGATATTCCGAGTATTAAAACGCCAAATGTTTTTGATAATACGAGTATTACACCAAAATCTCAATTTCAAATAGGACAGGAAAAAAGCAAATTTACCATGTCTACAGAAACTGATTTTGCTAATCCTGGCGATCGTTATGTTGCAAAAATGGAAAAGGATTTAGATAAAGCCTTGAAAGATGCCGGATTAAAAGAAGGTCGTGGTACTTTGGTGAAGCATAATATTTCGTTAGGAGAATTTAAAACCAAATCACAATATTTTATTGTAAAATTCAGAGATTTTGGAGCCATCGATGGCGATTTGGTCAAAGTATCTTCGAATGATCAGGTTATAAGAGAGCAAATATTTTTAGATTCTAATTTTAAAGATGTAAAAATCGTGCTCGTAAATGGCTTTAATAAATTAGATTTTGAAGCCTTAAATATTGGTTCTCTAGGCGGAAATACTGCCGAAATTCAGGTCTACGATGACAAAGGACAATTGGTCACTAATGATTATTGGGACAATCTTGCCGCTGGATTTAAAGCTTCTATTATTGTTACAAAAGAGTAAGACATTTCAAATATTTAGTGAGTGTTATACATAAACCATTGATTAAATAGACATATTGTTGAAATAACGTTTGTGTATAAAAACTTAATAATGATTGGATGGCAATCCACTTGCAGCCAACATAAGAATCCAAAAACAGGCACCCAAAATTGATAGAATTATAGTAACTATAAAACTAATTAAATAGGATCTTCGAATTGCCGGATTTGTAGATTTTGGATTTTTAATTAATAAAAAATATTGAATTATTAAATTGATTATTAGTGATATAATAAGTGAGAATTCATTGATGTCGGAAAAAATAATCCCAATAAAGATAGTTGCTATTGAATACAATATTCCTAAAAGAATAATTTTTGCACAGTGGTTTTTAATTCTCAGGACGAGATAAAAAACATAAATAAAATAAGATATTCCACCAATGAATAAAAATTTATAATATTGGTGTTCTAACATAAATTCATATACAATAACAGGAAAGATTACCACAAATAAAATAATTGTAATGTGCAGTAATATTTTTGGAATTAGTTTCTTAATATGCATTGGGCTGTAATAAAATTTATTGTATTCTCTCTAAATATAGTAAAATATCTAGATTTAATACAGCAAGGTTCAAAGGAGCAAAGTTTTTACGCTTTGTTTACCCTCTGAACCTTTATTCCTTTGCAACTTTGAGCCTTTCTAGAAAGGATTTGCAGTCACTTTAAACTTCATATCTGCTTTAACGGTTACATCTTTTGTCAGTGTTTCTTTTAAAGTAACCTTAGTTCTGATTTTGTATTTATCCGCTTTAATGTATTGGTCTAATTTTGCATCGGTGCAAACCAAGTCAATAGTATTAGAAGTAGCACTAATATTATCCTGATAAGCCAATTCTATCTCGTCAGAATCTGTGGTTGAGATATACAAATGAATCGATTTTAAAAACGTAAACGTTTTATCTGTTGGATCTGTAATTGTTAGGTTAAGCGATTTTAGCTTTACATCTTTCACTAAACTAGCCTTGGTTTTGTTGTTTGCAAATTCGGCAGATGAATTTGTTGTAACTTCTGGCGTAATAATTTCTGATGGTAAATTAATAGGTGAAGTGCTTTTTATCTGAATCGAAGTATTGTTCGAAATAGTAAAAGTCAATAAATCATCAACTGTATTACAAGAATTTAAAAATACAGCTAAGAAAAGAATTAGGGCAATTGATTTTGATTTCATAAAATGTAGGTTTTTCTTTAAAGGTTCTAAGTAACTGAGTTTCTAAGGCGCTAAGTAACTAAGTTTTTTTCTTTTTTAGGTTAAATTCAGAGATTTTTTGATTGAATTTTGAAGGCTTTAAGTAACTAATTAGTTAAATTTTTTTAAGAATTCAACATCTTAGAAACTTAGTGACTCAGTAACTTAGAACCTTTGAAGAAAAAAATCAAAATTCCATTTTTCAAATTCGAATATAAAAAGTATTTTTGCGCATGCAACACAACGTACTTATTTTAGATTTCGGATCGCAATATACTCAGCTTATTGCGCGTAGAGTTCGCGAATTAAATATATTCTGCGAAATTTTCCCTTACAATCACTTTCCTAGTGATTTATCACCTTATAAAGCCGTAATTTTAGGAGGAAGCCCATTTTCTGTTCGTGCAGAAGACGCTCCACATCCTGATTTATCTCAAATTCGAGGCAAGCTTCCAATGTTGGCAGTTTGTTACGGAGCACAATACTTAGCACACTTTAGTGGAGGTGAAGTAGCAGCTTCGAACACCAGAGAATATGGTAGAGCTAATTTATCTTATATTAAAGAGAACGAAGTTTTCTTTAATGGAGTTTCAGAAAACAGCCAGGTTTGGATGAGCCATAGCGATAGTATCAAGGCTTTACCAACAAATGCAGTAAAATTAGCAAGCACACATGATGTAGAATTTGCAGCTTACAAAATTGAAGGTGAAACCACTTATGCAATTCAGTATCACCCTGAAGTTTTCCATTCTACAGATGGATCAAAAATGCTGGAGAACTTTTTAGTAAACATCGCCGAAGTTCCTCAAAACTTTACACCAAATGCTTTCGTAGAAGAAATGGTGGGAGAATTAAAAGAGAAATTAGGGAATGATAAAGTAGTTTTAGGATTGTCAGGTGGAGTAGATTCTACTGTAGCGGCAGTTTTATTACACCAGGCAATTGGTAAAAACCTATACTGTATTTTTGTAAATAACGGTTTACTTCGTAAAAACGAATTCCAAAATGTATTAGATCAATACAAAGGAATGGGATTGAACGTAAAAGGAGTAGACGCTGGAGATCGTTTCTTAGGCGAATTAGCCGGAATCAGCGATCCTGAAACAAAACGTAAAACGATTGGTCGTGTATTTATCGAAGTTTTTGATGATGAATCACATTTAATAGAAGACGTAAAATGGTTGGCACAAGGAACTATTTATCCTGACGTAATCGAATCAGTTTCGGTAAAAGGACCATCGGCAACAATTAAATCTCACCATAATGTAGGTGGATTGCCGGATTATATGAAATTAAAAATTGTAGAGCCGCTTAGAATGTTGTTTAAAGACGAAGTTCGTAGAGTTGGAGCTACTTTAGGAATAGACCCTGAATTATTAGGAAGACACCCTTTCCCGGGACCAGGATTATCAATCAGAATTTTAGGAGATATTACTCCGGAGAAAGTTCAGATTTTACAAGATGTTGATGCTGTTTTTATCGACGGATTAAAATCTTGGGGATTATATGATAAAGTTTGGCAGGCAGGAGCAATTTTGCTTCCTGTAAATAGTGTTGGTGTAATGGGCGATGAGCGTACTTACGAAAAAGTAGTAGCGCTTAGAGCGGTTGAATCAACAGATGGTATGACCGCTGACTGGGTTCATTTACCGTATGATTTCTTGATGAAAGTATCAAATGACATTATTAATAAGGTAAAAGGCGTGAATCGCGTTGTTTACGATATTAGTTCAAAACCACCTGCAACAATTGAGTGGGAATAGTAATATTTTTCAATTTAAGGCGTTACATTTGTAACGCCTTAAATTTTTAAACTACTATTTATGAGAGAACTTTTAACGATTTCTCTTGTCTTTATTTTGTCTTTTAACAAAATAAATGCACAAGATTCAATTATTGAACACAAAATTCAAAAAGGGGAAACTGCTTATTTTATTGCCCAAAAATATAAGGTTTCTGTTGATGAAATTTACAAACTCAACCCTGAATCACAAAGCGGAATCCAAGAAAATCAAGTTCTTAAAATCCCGGTACATTCGACAGAAAAACAAAATCAAGAGCAACAAATTACTCATGTTGTTGGTGCAAAAGAAACCCTTTTTGGTTTATCAAAACAATACAATGTTTCTGTTGAAGCTATTCAGAATGCAAACCCAATTCTTGCCAACGGACTTCAGATTGGTCAGGAATTAATTATTCCGCAGAATCCTGCAAATCTTCCTAAAACTGAAATTACAACGTCGCCAAAAGTTACGCATCAAGTCGTTGCTAAAGAATCTTTGTTTAGCATTGCGAGACAATACAATGTTTCTGTTCAGGATTTGGAAAATCTAAATAAAGAGCTTCTGCAAAACGGTTTGCAAATTGGTCAGACGATTACAATTCCTAACAAACGAAAAACTTTAGACGGAAGAGTTCGCGTAATCAATCAGGAAACGGTTTTTCATGTGGTTGACCCAAAGGAAACCAAATTTTCGATTGCTAAAAAATACGGAATTTCTATAGATCAGTTAGAATCTCAAAATCCTGAAATTGTAAACGGATTGGTTGTTGGCAATAAATTAGCCATTAATACTAAAGAAGTTAAACCAACAAACGAAAGCGAAGAATTGATGTTGGCTCTTGCCGAAAAACAAGTTGTTGTCGAAAAAACAAAAGCCAAAACAGTTGAAATTGATGATTTAAAAGACCGATTGGTTGTTCAGAAAGAAATGAATCAGAAAATTATAAAAATTAATGATCTGAAAGTCAATCTGAATGAGATGAATGGTTCTAAAGAAAATTCGGTTGAGAAATTGCGTTTGGTTCTGGAAGCCAATAAAAATGTGCAGGATGTTTTAATGGCAAAATTAGATTCGTTAGTCAATACAATGAATAATGATTTAGTCGATTTAAAAAGAATGGATGTTTTGAATGTAAACGAATCTAAACGTCTGGAAAAGCAATCGTACGAAAGCATCGAAAAAACGAGTGAATTATCTTCTCAATTAAAGAAAGAATTGGCTGAAAACAGAAAAGCGTACGCTGGTTTGATGAATAAAGTAGAGAAAATTGCTGTTGAAGAAAATCAGGAATACAAGAAAAAAATCCGCGAAAGCGAGAAAAATACCGCTTCGACTTCGTTACAGCAACGTCTTTCGTTGGAAGAAATTAAACGTTACAAAATTGAGCAGGAGAAAGGTGATGCACAAAATCAGTTTTTGATTGCAAAAATTGATTCCTTAGATACTCAGAAAAAAATTGAGGTAAAACGTCATATCAGTAAAGCGTCATTTTATAGTATGGAAGCCCGAAAATTTGATGATAAACTGGCTTTGGTGAAACTGAAAAAGTATCAGGATGAAGTAGTTAAGAATCAAAGAAAAACAAATTCGGCGGAAGCTTCAAAAACAATTTCGCTGGAAGAAATGAAGCGCGAGTTAAAGGAAAATCCTCTTAGAAATGATAAAACAATAAAGGTTGAAGTTTTTGATAATCTTAAAGAAGTTTCAAACGGCTATTACTTAGTTTTAGGTATATTTACAGACGCAACGCTAAGAGATAAACTCATTATGAAACTCATTGATTCTGGTGATTTTAATGCTAGTTTCTTCTTTAATATAAACAGTCTTTCGTATTATGTTTATTCGGATAAGTTCGAAAATATGGAAGAAGTGCTTTATCAATGCAAGAAAAAAGAAGAAGATGAGTTATATAAAGAGATCGTTATTGCTAAGTTAGAAATTGATCTTAGAGAATAATTAGCGCAAAATTAACAAGTGGCAAGAATCTTGTTTTAAAGAGAAATTAGTAACTTGTTTTTTAATTAGAAATTAAATTGTTTTAAGCCCATATGAAGTATTATTCAACATTATTATCTCTGGTTTTTTTTGTTACCTGTAATGCTTTTTCACAAGAAAAAGTGGTAAAATACACGGTTTCAAGTGGAGAATCGATAAACCAGATTGCCGTAAAATTTAAGGTTACGCCTTATGATATTTATGCCCTAAATCCGGATGCCAGAAATGGAGTAAAGCCAAATACCGTTTTATTGATTCCAACAAATGGTGCTAAAACTACTGTTGCTAAAACAGAAGAAGCATCAGTTAAAAAAAATGCGGGTAAGAAACCAATCACGCACGAGGTACTGCCTAAAGAAACATTATTTGGAATTGAAAAAAAATATGATATTACCGATGAAGCTTTAAAAGCAGCAAATCCTTTTTTAGTAAAAGATGGTCTGCAAATTGGACAAACATTGGTAATTCCTGCAAAAGGATCAACAGCAAAAACATCAGCTACAGCTAATTCAGTTATAGCTAATAAAATAGCAAAATCTGTTGCGCCGGAAAAGTATGTATATCATGATGTTGTAGCAAAAGAAACTAAATTTTCGATTGCAAAAAAGTACAATACTACAATTGAAGATTTAGAAAAACGCAATCCTGAAATTGTTTCAAGTTTACCAATAGGATACCGATTGACTATAAAAGGAACGGCTCCTAAAACGGAAACTCCTGCGCAAGCGGTAACGAATGCTGCTAAACCTGCTGAAACTAAAAAGACAGTTGAAACTCCAAAAAAAGCAACAACTTATATGGAGTATCAGGTAAAACCGAAAGAGACTTTTTATAGTTTAGGTAGAACTTTTCATATTTCTCAGGAAGAGTTAACACAACTAAATCCTGCACTTGCTGAAGGTGTAAAAGAAGGAATGGTTCTAAAAGTTCCTGCAGGATATTTGGCACCACAACCTATTATTGTTCAGGAAAAACCTGTTGAAAAAGTAACCGAAAAAGCAACTGAACAAGCAATTGACAGATCGACTGAAAGTACGGCTGGTATTAAGATAGTAGATAAAGTAAAATCTGAAACTGTTTCTGCAAATCCTGAAGTAGTGGAGTTGACTAAAAAAAGAGGTCAGACGGAACGTAAAAAAGTTGTTTTATTGTTGCCATTTAATCTGGCGAAAATGCAAAATGATACTGTAAGCAGTGCCAACAGAATCAAAAGTGATAAGTTTTTGAATATGACACTTGACTTTTATTCAGGAGCAATGATGGCAATAGATTCGGCTAAAACCTTAAAATTGCCAATTGATGTTACAATTTATGATTCTCAGGAAACTAAGAGTTCTTCGAATATTACGAGTTTAATTGCTCAGAATAAATTGCAGGATGCAGATGCTGTGGTCGGGCCATTTTATCAAAGTAATGCCGAAACTACGGCTAATGCATTGCGTTCGTATAATGTTCCTGTGATTTCGCCATTATCAAAAGATTCGGCGAATCCAATTGATAATTTGTATCAGACAATACCATCGAATGATGTAGCTAGAAATTCAGTTTTTGATTTTATGCGTTCTAAAAACGGAAATATCGTTGCAGTTGTAGATAAGAAAAAAGAATCTGTGGTTAATTATATCAAACAAAACCAAAAAGGTGTTGTTTTTGCTGCCTTGACTGAAACTGGCGGATTGGATGTGGCTAATTTAAAAAGTCTGTTATTGCCAAACCGAATGAATTATGTAGTGATGGAAACTGGTAATACGGCAATGGTAAAAACTACGATTAAAGCTTTGCTGGATTCGCAAAAAACGTGTCAGGTACAGTTAGTAATTTTAGAACCAAACAGTACACTTGATACAGATGAAATTGCTTTTGATAATTTAGTAAAATTAAAATTGATGTATCCATCTGTAACAAGAGAGAGTGATGAACAATCTGTTTTGATTTTTGAAAAAGAATACCGATTGAAAAATAAAGTAAATCCTAATACCTACGCAACGCGCGGATTTGATGTAACTTTTGATACAATGATGCGTTTGGTACAGGGAAAAACATATCAGGAAACGGCAGATTTAATGACAACGGAACAAGTTGACAATAAGTTTCAATTTTATAGAAAAGAAGATGGAGGACACGCAAACAAAGGTGTTTACATTTTATATTACGATAGCGATTTAACTTTAAAAGTAGCAAATTAATGACATCAAAAGTAACCTATTTAGGCGATTTAAGAACAAACTCAATTCACGTGCAATCAGGAAGCGAAATCATCTCTGATGCACCACTAGATAATAACGGAAAAGGAGAAGCTTTTTCTCCAACAGATACTGTTGCAAATGCTTTGGCAAGCTGCATGATGACGATTATGGGAATCAAAGCACGCGATTTGAATGTAAATTTCATTGGCTCAACTGCCGAAGTAACTAAAATAATGAATGCTGAACCAAGAAGAATTGGGGCAATTGAAATTGTTTTTGACATGCAGGGAGTTGAAGACGAAAAAAGCAGAACAATTTTAGAACGTGCTGGAATGACTTGTCCGGTATTTTTAAGTTTAAGTTCAGAAATTGATAAAAGAATTACTTTTAACTGGAAGTAATCTCAAAATTAATAAAAGCAAAAAAGCCATCCGGAAAATATATTCGGGTGGCTTTTTTGTTTACTTCTTCTTGCAAGGTCTTTTTCTGACCTTGTAGGTATATGCATTACGAAATCCTTGCGGGCTTTAAAAGCTATTTTTAAAATAAATCAGCGTATATCGGCTTAAATCTGCAGAATCTGCGTGAAAAATAATTTTGGAAAATTTGTGTAATTTGTGGTGAAAAATAAATCTGTGTGAGAAATATTTAGCCACAGATTAAAAAGATTTTGTTTCACGCAGATTCTGCAGATTTAAGCAGATTTTACTTTAGATTATAAATCAAAATCGGAATACCTAACAGGTTTTAAAAACCTGTTAGGATAATAACAATGTGTATATTATAAACCTTTCTCCGGTTTTAAATCTTCCAGAATTGGAGTACTTATAGTTTTTACCTGCTTTTGAATTACATCATTTTTTTGTTCGAAAATCATGATGCTATTTTTACCTTTTTTAAGCCAACAACCTGGTAAGTATAAAGTTTGCTGCGGACCAACGCTCCAATAACGACCAACATTGATTCCGTTTACAAAGACGATTCCTTTGCCAAAATCACGCATGTCAAGAAAGGTATCTCCCGTTTTTTGAAGATCAAAAGTTCCCTGATATAGAGTAGGGCGGTTTACTTTTCCTGAGTTTTTATAAGCGTCCAGATTAGGTTCTTGTGTCATTGGCAATTGATACATTTTCCAGTTACCTGTAATCGTTTCGCCATTGATGATAACCGGACTTACGATTCCTTTATTATTATCATTAATTTGAGAACCATAATTAATACGTCCCATGTTTTCGACCAGAATGTCTAAAGTCGCATTAAATGGAACTTCGATTTCGCAATCGTATTTTTTATAATAACGGTTTAATTCAGCAACTTTTTTTCCATTTACATAAACAATTGCATAATCACGTAATCCGTTTAACTCTAGTTTTCCGCTAATTGGCTGTGTAAATCTTTTGCTGTACCAAACATAACCATCACCTTGATTTAGTTTTTCAAACGTCAATGGATTATCATTTGTAACCGGTGTGATTTTAGCTTTTAAATCGGCTAAATCTACAATTTTTGTCAATGCAATATTCGGAATAGTGATTACAGGCATTTTCGCCGGAACAGCCGGAGTTTCCTTTGTTTTTAATAATTCTCTTAAAGCATTATATTTTGGCGTTGCCCAGCCAGCCTCGCTAATTGGAGCATCATAATCGTAAGAAGTCATATCAGGCTGAATATCGTGCTCTTTATCATAATTTGCGCCTGAGGTAAAACCAAAATTAGTTCCGCCATGTACCATATAATAGTTGAAGGAAACCTGATTGTCCAGATATTTTTTGGTTTGTTCAACCGTTTCTTCCGGAGTTTGCGTCGGGAATGGTTCTGCCCAATGATCTAACCAGCCCGGATAAAATTCGGCAACCATATAAGGACCTTGTCCGTTATTAAATTGATTGACTACTTTTTTTAGTTTAGTGATATCACTTTCGCCATTTGCAGTTGGCAATGCACCCGGCAAAGCCCCGCCTTCGAACAGCCAGCTTCCGTCAGAGGTAAAAAATGGAACTTCAAACCCAACATCTTTTAATTGCTGAAAAACGGCTGAACTATATTTTTTATGTTCGTCAATCGAAATGTCTTTGCGTTGTGAAACATAAGAACCAAATTCGTTTTCGCCCTGAACCATAATAATTGGACCGCCTTTGGTAATTTGTAAATCCTTAACCTGATTATATAATTCAGTAAAATAAGCTTTGGTTGCTGCCAGATATGCTGCGTTGTTACCGCGAATAACCATATTAGGATCATTTTGTAAAAACCATGGATAACCACCAAATTCCCATTCGGCACATACATATGGACCCGGACGTAAAATAACAAACAAGCCTTCTTGCTGAGCAGTTTTAATATATTCGGCTAAATTTTTATTACCGGTTTTAAAATCCCAAACACCGGGAGCTGTTTCGTGGTAATTCCAGAAAACGTAAGTAGCTACAGCGTTTAATCCCATAGCTTTCATCATTTTTAATCGATGACGCCAATAAGGCTGGGGAATTCGGGAATAATGCATTTCGCCGGAATGGATTTGTACAGGTTTTCCATTCAATAAAAAGTTCCCATCACTTATAGCAAAAGTCTGCTTTTGTTGTGCCAATGCTGAGAAGAGCGCAAAGAAAGTAAATAGGAGAACAAAATACTTTTTTTTCATTTTTGATTAATTTTCTAATTAGTGGTTTAATAGCAAACAAGAGAGCATTTTAGTTTGCTCCCTTGTTTTACAAAACTAACCAAAAATACTTATTCTGAAAACTCTAATTTTTGTAATTTATTCCATCCGCCGCGTGTGAAATCTGGAATTTCCACAGGAGAAGAATTATGATCAAGAGAGATTTCTGTTAAAGGACCTAAACAAGACCATTCAGCTAAATCATAAACATCCATATCTAATGGGAGTCCTTTTTGAAGACAGTGAATTAAACGATAATCCATTACGAAATCCATTCCGCCGTGACCTCCTACTTTTTTAGCTTGTTCTTCGATGTCTTTTACAATTGGATGCTTGTATTTTTCCATTAAAGCTTTTTTCACTTCTTCAGGAACGAATGAATGTGCGCTTAATTTTTCGTGATTTGGTTTAACATCATCACCTAATTCTTTGCCGTCTAAAGCATAACCTTCTAACGGATATTTGTTTGCAAAACCTTTTGTTCCGCTCAATTGATACATTCTGCTGTACGGGCGTGGAGAAGTAACGTCGTGCTGAATTTGAATTGTTTTTCCGTTTTCAGTACGAATCATTGTCATAGTGTGGTCTCCATTTCTAAAATCTTTAATTTCCTGACCTGATTTTTCTTTGATGTAAGCAGGATTTCCAACCGCTTTTGTATCCATAGAAACTAAGAAATTCATTTTATCGCCACGGTGAATATTCAGAGCCTGACAAGCCGGTCCCATTCCGTGTGTAGCATAAATATCACCACGGTGTTTAATGTTGTAATCCATTCTCCAGTTGTTCCAGTATTCGCCCCAAAAAGGCTGAAGACCGTGAATGTAAGATCCTTCGGCATGAAGAATTTCGCCAAATAAACCTTGTTGCGCCATGTTTAATGTCGTTAATTCGAAGAAATCATAAACACAATTTTCAAGCTGCATACAATGTTTTCTGGTTTTTTCAGAAGTATCAATAAGATCCCAGATTTCCTTCATCGTTAAAGCTCCGGGAACTTCTATTGCAACATGTTTTCCGTCTTTCATTGCCTGAACACCAATTAAGGCATGATGTTTCCAATCAGTCGCAACGTAAACTAAATCAACATTTGGTAAAGCTGTTACTTTTCTCCATGCATTTTCGTCTCCAAAAAACTCCTGAGCTTTTGGAAGTCCGGCTTTAGTTAAAATTTCATTTGCCGACTGTGTGTTTTTTTCCAACATATCGCAAAGTGCTACAATTTCTACTCCGGGAATATGTGTCATGCGTTCTACAGCTCCCGGACCACGCATTCCAAGTCCGATAAAAGCTACGCGAACGTTTGGAATTGGATCAGTAGCCAAGCGTAAAACATCTTCCTGACCTTTTGGACGATTTGGTGTTTTGGTTTTAATTATTTGTGCTGATGCAATTGCTCCTCCGAACAAAATAAAAGCGACTAATATGAATTTTAAAAATGTGGTTTTCATAGTTAATTTAGTTTTTAAAGCAATTTATTGAGGTAAATTGCTAAAATTGATTTCTGGTTTTTTATTGTTTAATGGTTTGGTAAAAATTGTTTTTGATATAGTATAATTGTTAAAAAATCCTCCGTCTTTTAGATAAAATGAACCTTTTTCGACTCCGCCGGCAAAATCCATTCTATATTCTTTTGCACCGGTATTATCTGTTGTAAAACGAACCGAATTAATTTCTGACCAGATTCCTTTATTGTCACAAATCCATTGATTGTTGAATAAAACCTGACGTGATAAATCGCCTTGTTCAGGAACAAAATTTTCCAGAAACGAATGAAATCTTTTTAGATAAGTATTAGTTTGAGGGCGGTTGAAACTGGCAATTAAAATCCATTTGTTCAATTCAGGGGCAAAAAAATAAGCAGTATAATTGGTACTATTATCATTTTGAGGAACTCCATGAAGTAGAAACTTATAAGTATTTCCTGCTTTCCAATTGTATTGTAGATAGCTTTGACCGCCAGATCCTTCGTTTCCAAATTCTCCGGTATGAACATTTTCTCCTTTTTTGAGCATTTTAATTTTATGCGTTTCCGGAA
The DNA here is from genome assembly GCF_963422545.1 of uncultured Flavobacterium sp. Taxonomy (NCBI): domain Bacteria; kingdom Pseudomonadati; phylum Bacteroidota; class Flavobacteriia; order Flavobacteriales; family Flavobacteriaceae; genus Flavobacterium; species uncultured Flavobacterium sp. The sequence goes on along the minus strand of NZ_OY730255.1, from coordinate 65,406 downwards.
TACTGGCAGGATCATCTGTTGTAAATGGGCTCCAAACCGAAAATAAAACCCTTCTCTCAGTTGCAGAGTTTACCTGAATTCCAAAATAGCCTTCACCAAAACCATTTGCCATAAAATAAGAGCCAATTTTGTCTTCGTTTTCAGGAACAGTAACTTCGTTGTAATACCATTCAGCATTTGTAGTTTCAGGAACCTGATAGTTTAAATGTACAGATGGTCCCCGACGTCCCCAATGATAAAAATTTCCTTCGTTATTAGGTACGTAAGCAATCTTACCATCATAATCTTCACTTGAAATTGTTAAGCGATTTATGGATGGAAATTGATTTCCGGTTTTACTGATTCCTTTTATTTTAATAGCAACATAACCTTCTTGATTAATTTTCCAAGTTCCTATGGTCATTGCTTTTTTTGAAGTGTCAAATTTTACTTTTTTTGAAATTCCGTTAATTGAAAATTCCACTTCTGATTTTCCAAAAACTTCAACAGATTCTTCTACGGTAATTTGAAAAGTTCCCGCTTTATAAATTCTAAAATAAGCCGTAAAAACTTCTTTAGCATCTGTCCAGTTTTCTATACCATTATCTGTAATGGTATTGCTTCCGTCAATATGTTTAGAACTAAAAGCGTTACCGGCAAGTGGCAGGGAAATTTTGGTTTTGGGATTTTCTATTCTGCTTTTTTCAATTAAAGTAATGCCTTTTATAGAAGAAAAGGAAACCAGTGCCGAAGCAAGAAATAAGTATAATTTATTTTTCATTTGATTGATGATTAGTTTCTTTTTTGAATTACCTCTCTAATGGACCAAATCAGAGAGGTTTCAAAAAACAAAAACCTAGAAAATTATGAATTTTTAATCTAATTATGTTTACTTAAAATGCTTTAATTTTTATGTTGTAATCTGTTAATGAGAAAGTTAAAATGATAAGAGATTATGAATAAATTCGTGTTGATTTTTTATTCTTTAACGAAACTATCGAATATATTTTGATTAACCAAGAAAAAACATAAAAAATGTGCTCGAACACACTAAATTAGTGTTCTCGAGCACATAAAATTGTACTGACCTTCTTTTTTTGCTTAAAAGTGATGTGTATTCTTTGTAAACTGCAAAGAGAATTTAATTTGGTTTTGCTATTTCAACACTTAATTCTGTATTCTTTAAGTTTAGTTCCTCACGTTGCATTCCTTTCAAAAGGATATTTTTTCCCAAAACCTCTTTTCCGATTTTGTTTCCGCTAATTTCTACGTTTTTGCAAGCTTCAATTCTAAAGTTGTATTTTTCAGGATACCAGGGAGTGAAAGCAAAACTACGTTTTATGGTATTGTTTTTAAAACTTAATCCATCTACAGAAACGGCATAAAGAATAGGGTAGTCTGACGGGTTAAAACTGTTATTCTCTATTTTTATATTTTTATGAAAGGGATGCAAAGCGTTTGGTGCTGGAATTTCAGGGTAAATACTGATAATTGCTTCACAAAATTGATAATAGGAGGAATTACAAGGAAATCTAAATTCGTTGTTTTTGATGGTAATGTCTTTTACAGCACCGCTTTCGTACCAATAATTAGCATCACCGGCTATAAGAATTGCCGAACCACTGGTTTCAAAAACATTATTCTCTATTACTACTTTGCCCGGAGTAGAGATCAAATAACCTCGTGCACGATTACTGCCCACAAAGCAATTGGTAATAGTAGCGTTTGGTGTCCAGCTTAAATTTTCGAGAACAAAATTAGCATCTATATTGGTTGGAATTTTTTCTTTAAATCTGATGATAAAATGATCTGCATCTAATGGTTCAAAACTTGAAACTGTACTATAAGACATCGTATTCATTTCTTTCTTTTGAATAAAACCAACTTTATCTCCAATTACAGCCCATAATAATCCGTGAGACATATCCTGTCCGAATTTGCATTTTACGGCAAAATCGTCTATTTTTTCTACTACAGGTACATACGTTCCGTGAATGTTAATAGGATCATCCATTAGGCCTTGTGCGTCGCAATTGTCGATTATGATTTCGCCCTTGCATCCCATAAAGTGTAATCCATCATCATGACCGCTGAGATAACGATTTTTGTGTGGATTTGGAATCATATTTACGTTTCTCATTTCGATATTTTCGCAGTATTGAGATAAAATTCCCAATCCGGAAGTATGGTACACATTAACATTCTCCAGTTTGGTGTTTTTGCTATGAAATAAAAACATTCCGGCGTGATCGCGGGTTCCGTGTCTTAGTATTAAAAAGTTTCCAACAGCAGGTGTTTTGGTAAAACTTCCTTTCATTAATACTAATCCTGGTTTTACCTCACTATATATTACATTCTTTAAATCGCCTTTTACACAGCCATTGTCACCTGTGTTTGCAGGGATAATGTGATTTTTATCAAACTCAATTAACCACGAACCATCAGAAAGTGCCCAGTTTTCGTTGGCGTTTTCACCTATGAAAGTCAATCCTTTTTCATTGATTTTATAGGGAGATTGAGCAATATCAATTTTCATCAGAATGTGATTTTCATCAGCTTCAATAACTTCGCTCTCAGAGGTTAGCGGAACATCCCAATCGATATTTACATTTTTGATTGTGATGTTTTCTGCATTATCTAAAGTAAAAGGCTGAATGTGTTCATGATATACAAAATCAGATTGCTGTGCATCGATAGTAATATTCTTTTTGTTTTTAATAAGTATGGCTAGTTTTCTAGTATCGGCATCATAAGTATTGCTTTCATAATATGTTCTGTAATACTTGGCATCCGGATAGAAATCGTATCGGCCTTTAGGGAAAATTATTTGTACTGATTCGTTCCCCAATCCTTCAATAAGCTGATTGACTTTGGCTGTTAAATTTTCTTTGGTATTGGCCATAATACCATAATCTTTTACATTTATTTTTCTGACTTTATTTTGAGCAGTACAAATGGATAAAAGTGAGAATAAGGCGTATGTTAAAAATAGTTTTTGCATTTTTAGTTTATTTTTTATTTTTAAAATATATAAGTTCACCCGTTGAGGGTAATTATTTTAACACATAGAAACATAGTTTTTGTTTACTTAAAAAAGACGTTTCACTTATTTAAAATGCACATAGCTATCTATGTGAAAGAAATATATTTCTTTTTGTATTCTTTTTTACACATAAAATCTATGTTTCTATGTGTTTAATATTTACACCCAACGGGTTATAATATCAAATACGGAACATAATAAAGACTAAATGTCGCCTTTACTATGTTCCGTATTTGATTTTGAGAGCAATGATTTTGCTAACTATTTGCTAAATCTTTTGATTAGCGGTGTTACATGTTTTTTAGTGTCTTCGTCTAAAGTTGATAATGCTTTATCTGATTCTTCGGTAGAGTATTTTGATAATCCATAAACTCCGGCAGCTATTACATTATAAGATTGATTTTTGATGCTTTCCTGCATTAATTCTTTATATGAAGCGTCGCCTGTTCCTGCCAATTTTATAATTGCAGCGGCTCTTGAAGCTGTCTTTTTATCATTTTTAGCAATGCTAAGCAAAGTTTTAAGTGCCGCATCTTTAGTTTGAGCGTCACTCAAATCAATTGCTTTTATACTTAGTATTCTCAAATCATCCTGTTGATCTTCTAAACCTGCCAAAAGTATAAGTTGTGCATCATAGGTTTTCTCTTTAGCTGCAAATTTTATAGCTTCAATTCGGTTATAATAAGTTGGAACATTTTTGTATTGGAACAAATAATCAGATACTTTTTTGTTGTCGATTACCTGACCTACTAAAATTTTATCAGGATCAAGATCTATAAAAGTAGGTTGTGCCGGTACATCAAAACTAAAACTTTGCTCTCTTTTGTCGATCAAAATGTCTTTTGTAATTTTAGTTCCGTTTACATAAAAATCAACTTTTAATGGTAAACTAAAGGTTTGTACTGAACTTGCTTGTACTTGTTTTACCCCAATTGTAGCTTTTCCGTCAGCGTATCCATATTCTACATTCAAAATTGGATTTCCTCCCTGGTAATACCATTGATTAAAGTATGGACTCCAGTCTTTTCCGGTAACTTCTTCCATTGCTAAACGCAGTTGATGTGATTCTCCGGTTTTGTAAGCATTTGTTGTTAAATAACGGTTTAACGATTTGAAAAATGCTTCGTCGCCCATTTGATTTTTTGCTGCATATAATATGATAGAACCTTTTGAGTAACTAATATTATCAAACATATCTTCTTTGTCTTTGTAATAAAAACGTGCTAATGGCGGACTTACTCCATCTTTTGAAGAACGTAAACAGTTTTGTAATTTTTCATAACGAGATCTGTCTTCAGCATCTTGTCCGGCATCGTGACCGTGCCAAAGTACTTCGCCAAATGTTGCAAAAGATTCGTTCATGGTTAAATTAGACCAGGATTCAGCTGTTACATAATCTCCAAACCATTGGTGAAAAAGTTCGTGAGCAATGGTGCTTTCCTGATTGTCATCTAATAATTCTCTTTCTGTTTTTTGTACATATTCACCATGCAAAGTTGCCGATGTATTTTCCATCGCACCAGAAACATAATCTCTGGCAACAATTTGAGAATATTTTACCCAAGGATATTCTACGCCTAACATTTTGCCGTAAAACTTCATCATATCCGGAGTTTTTCCGAAGATTTGTTTGGCGTAAGGCGCATATTTTGGCTCTAAATAATAATTAACTTCTTTTCCGTTATATGAATCTTTAAAGATTTTAAAATCCCCAACAGCCATCATAAATAAATACGGAGAATGTGGTAAATCCATTTTCCAGATATCAGTACGAGTGCCATTTTTGTTGGCTTTTTGTGCTGTTAATTTTCCATTTGATAAAGTGACGTATTTTGCATCAACGGTCATTGCAATTTCAGAAGTTGTTTTCTGATTTGGTTTGTCAATTGTTGGAAACCAAGCCGATGATGCTTCAGTTTCACCTTGTGTCCAAATCTGAATTGGTTTGTCGTCTTTTCCGTCAGGATTTATAAAATACAATCCTTTCGCATCTGTAATTGCAGCACTTCCTTTAGCTTTTAATTCGTCTGGTTTTGCTGTATAATCGATATAAACGATGTATTTTTCAGTGCTTTTATACTTTCTGTCTAAAGTAATAAAAAGCTGTTCGTTGTCATATGTATATTTCAAAGGCGTCTTTTTCGCTCCTTGAACTATAGCAATTTCTTTAAAATCCATTCCTTTGGCGTCAAGCGTAAGAGCATCAGTTTCATAAAAATGAGGTTTTAAAGTTAGCCACGCTTTTCCGTTTAAATAGCGTTTTCCATAATCAAATGATACATCGAGTTTTGTATGTACTAAATCGTGAACTTTTAATGCTGTAACTCTGTAAGTTGATATGTCTTCCTTATTTTGATCCGCATTTTGCGCCTCAATATTCTGACAAGCCAAAGCAACTAAACTTAAAACAGTATATTTTAGGAATTTTTTATTCATTTTTTTGTTTTTATAATAATTGGTATAAATATATTTTAAAAATTTCAATTTTTGATTTGAAAATTAATCAGTCAAGGTAGTAATATCTAAAACTGGTTTAGGATAATTTTTCGATTTTATTTCTTTTTTACAATCTATTGCCATTTTTTCGGTCATGTTATAGTGATATGCTCCATAACAATCTCCTTCGAAATTGCCCACATAAAAGAATCCGTATGAATCAAAAAAATCGGTTAAATCAACTTTACTGATTTCACATGCCGTTTTTATAAAGTTGAGTTGGTAAACAGCCGGATTTTCATCGGCTTTTACTTTTAGTTTATCAAAAGCGTTGGCTTGTTTTCTAAATGCTTCAAAAAGGTCAGGGTAAAAATCAGGATATTTACCTGCTTTTTCGAAGTATAATTGCAGTTGCCAAAAAGGCACAAGCGGTTCAAAACTTCCACCTACTTTTAAATAACTTTCTTTTGTTTCGATAACTTTTTTTCTTGCAGAATCATAGTAGTTACCTTCTAAAAGACGAGATTTAATCCCTAATGATTTGATAACATACATTGTGAAAACATTATTACTAACTTCACAAAGTCCTGCCCAACTAAAATAGGGCTGCAGTTGATGCACATGACCGGTTTCGTGGCTAAATCCCCATGCCGGATCGCCGGCTATTACTTTTTGAGGATCAAGTACCATTCCTAATGCATAACCAGATTTACCGCCCATATATGCTATTCCATCTTCGTCTCTAAACATATAATAATTGTAGTTTACACGAGCCAATATCCTGTTGTTTGGTACAAGATTGTATTTAATTAATCCCATAAGTCGATGTTGGCGATAGATCAAAGTGTCATAACAATTTAGTAATTCCACGCCTTTGTTGTAAGCATATTTTTTTAAATCTGCTTTAGGATAAATGGTTTGAATATACTTTCCTCTGGCATCTATCATAGGATAAATATTGTTGTCCAGAAGTTTATTCCAATCTTCATTTTTTTGTTTTCCTGAATCGAAAAATCCATTTATTACGGCATCAATAAAATGAATTTTAATAGCGTTTTCCTTTTTAGGTTCTTCAGAATAATAATTAATGTAAGCCAAACCACTAAAGTCTTTAACATCTATAATGTTTATACCATTTTTTAAAGGATATGTTTTCTTTTCAATTCCCCAATTAGGGTCTTTATCAGGTTCAATTCCTGCAGGTGGCTGTCGGTTCCAATTAGGTATAACTAAATCGACAGTTTTATTTTTAGCAATATTGTCTACTAGAATTACGTGTTTACCTAAGGGCAAATAAATACCTGTAATGTTTTCATATTTACTATATCCATCACCAATGGATAACTTTTTTCCTAAGGCTGTTGGCGATAAATAAGCTTTGTAAGTAGCTAATCTATAATTGAAATCATATTCGCCCTTAAGCATTTGTAGGGCTGCATCATGAATTTCCTTATTTTTAATTTTATCTAATTCTTGCTGTTTTATGTTCTTTTTTAATTTCGTGGCTAAATTATCTTTAAAAAAAGCTAAATCTTCTTTTATAGAAATTGAGTCTATAGAACTTTGAGCATAACTATTACCTTTAGAAAGGAAAAATAAAAGGCAAAGTAAAACAAGTTGTTTCATTCGTGTAGTTTTTTATTAGTTATAGTTAATTTAGTTCGTAATCGATTCTATATTCAACTGTTGCGTGTAATGCATAAAAAATAATATTTAAACACATAGAAACATAGATTTTATGTTTTTGAAAAAAAAGTAAATCAAAAAGAAACTCGTTTCTCACACATAGTCCCGATAGCTATCGGGATGTGTTAATGTAAGTGAAACGCCTTTATTGAGTTCAATAATCCTATGTTTCTATGTGTTAAAAATAATTAGACCCAGCGGGCTATGTATTCCGTTGCTTATTATAATTTTTCGATGATTCTAACTTCTCCGTCTTTTTCGTCAGCAGTCAAAATATCAGATTGTTTTTTAGTGTAAACTAATAATGTCCATTGCACAATTTTGTTTGTTGCATATAAATCTGCCTGACTTTTTAACCACTTTTCTGCTTCATTTGCTGATGAAGTTTTCTCGATCGCCCAAGCAGAAACCAATTGGTTTGCCGGTAAGAAATTCATAACCGTATTATCAATTTTCGGATTAAAAGCGGTAATTTTCTGTAATGACTGTTTTGCTTTTTCGCTATCGCCAAGACTTGTGTAACATTGATAATCTAACCAATTTTCAAGTCTTTCGTCAATATCAACATCATACGGTTTTCCTACGCCCAGATTTTGCGGCCACAATTTAGCATCGGCAATAAATTGTAATGCTTTTTTGTATTGCTTGTTTTTCATTTCGGCTACAGCCTGCATCAATTTAGCTTCATGATACAATTGACGTCCTATTGTTGCACCTTCAAAAGGAAGGATTTCTAATTTGGTAAGGAAAGCATCTGCTGCAACATATTTTTTGTTGAACAACAATGTTTTGCCGTACAACATTCCCATTAAATAATTGTCTGTATGTTTTTTGTAAAATGGTTCTGCAATTGCCAATGCTTTGTCATATTGTTTTTGACTGATGTAATGTTCTGTCAATAGTTTATGATATCTCCAGCCTTGATTGTCTAATTTAAGAGCTTGTTGAAGACTTGCAATTACAACGTTAGAATCGTCTTTAAACAAAGATGCTTTTGCAGCATAAAAAGCCGGATCATTTGGTTTTGTACCGCATTGTGTGAATAATTCTTTTGCTTTCGAAACATTATCACGATTCCACTCAATTAAAGCCAGATGATATTTCAATTGCCATTGATCGTTTGTCTGAATCAACTTTTCGAGAATAATAGCCGTTTCTCCACGGAAAGGAAAACTGATTCCCGGTTGAATTTTACTTAAATCAACTGGTTTGCTTTCTAAAAATGCTTTCCAGTATATAACTTCAGCACTTGGAGCCGCGAGTGAAAAAACTTTTAGTGCTTCATCCTTACGACCCAGATGCTGATACCAAATTCCTAGTTCCAGATAGGTTTGTTCTGGCATTTCGTTTTGTATAAGCGATGTGAAATGCAGTTTTGTGGCTTCTGAATTTTCCCAAAGGAATCTTTCAAAACCGGCAAAATGATTTAGGGGATCAACCGTGATTATTTTATTTAATACTTCATTTGCTTTTTCAGCATTGTTTTGCACGCGATATAAAACGGCTAACAATTGTAAACTTTCTAAATTGTATTGATTGTTAAGCAAACTTTTCTCAGCATATTCGATTGCTTTTGGCTGATCGTTTTCACTAAAGTAAATTTTGCTCAAAGCAGTATAAGCAGGACTGCGAAATTCAACGCTGGCAGCGGCAATATCAAAACCGTCTTTTGCATCGATTATATTTCCTAAATATAGATTTGCAAGTCCGTAGTAATAATTGGCTGCAGGATTATAAGTGTCTATAGCTAAAGCTTTACTTGCCGAAATTACAGCTTCTTTGTATTGTAATTTTCTAATTTGTAAAAAGGCTAAATCAGAAAGGGCAGGAGCATAGTTTGGATCTTTTTTCAAACATGCATTTAGGTTTTCTTCTGCTTTTACATAATCTTTAAAACTGATATAATTTTTTCCTTGCAGATATAATCCATAAACCGAATTGTTGTCGAAATCTTTTGGTACTTCCAGCGGACGGGCTAAATTGCCATCTTCAGGTGCTGAATTCCAAACTAATTTATTTTCGCCAAGCGTAAGTCTTAATTTGTTTTCGTTAACCGAAACTTGAAGGGAATCTTTGAATATTTGTAAGGTGTTTACCGAAATATCTTTAGAATAGATTTTCTTTCCATTATCAAAAACTTCTAATTTTTCGTTTAATTTTTGAAGTGGAGAAAAATAGATTTTCAACCAGCCGTTTTCGTTTTTGACATTTACAGCTCCATAATTATTGGCTTTTACAAAACCTTTGGTCTGTTTTACCGGAAACCAGTATTCTGTCCACGAATCTGTTTGATAAGGTGCAAAAGAACGTTGTTTAAAGGGTGTCAAATTACTGCCTTCGCTCGCTTGATTGAACAATCTTCCGCTTTGAATTTCTACATATTGACCGTCAGTATCGGTTAATAATTTTTCCCAAATCATACCTTGTTGAGACAATCCCCAAATCCATATTTTTTTGCCGGGTTTGTCATCATGGTTGCCGTATCGTCCCATTCCAAAATCTTCGTCATGGTAATATCCACCAAAGAAATCATCGTATTTACCAAAAACGTGATACGATTTGTAACCGCCAAAATTATTGTTTTTATAGAAAGATAAATCCTTACCATTTTCTTTGTCGATTGGCCACGAATTATGTTCTCCGTTATGCCCAATATAACTTTGTCCGGGATAAATAAATTGTAAATTTTCAGAAGCTTTAATACCGGTATTCATCCAGGTATAATAAGGCTGTTCTGCTTCGGTTGAGTTGAACCAAAACGAATTGGTAGTAAAATAAGCTTTGTCTTTTGGTAAATTAATGTCTAATTTCCAGGAAGTTCGTGTCAATAAATCCAAAACGCCAATAACACAACTTACACTTCCGTCTGCTCTGGTTATGGTTGTATAATCTACAGGTGTAGCACAATTTGGCGTATGCCCGATGATTCCGTAATTACCTTCAACGCCGCCGCTTGTCCACGGACCACGCATGGCAATATCTCTAAATTTGATGACGTGATTGTTGTAAATAAAGTCTTTTCCTGTTGATTTTTCTATTGCCGACCAAACTTTTCCGCCAATTTCAGGCAGAATCGTTATTTTGATATAATCATTTTCGAGTTCGATAACTTTCCATTCTTTCTGAATTGGTTTATCTGTAAAACCATCAAAACGAAAATACGGATACACTTTTGTATCTGGTTTAGGAATTGGATCCGGATCTGAAAAAGGATAGGTTGTGAATACTTTTTTGTATTCTTTTATTGTGGGTTTATTTTGAGCTTGGACAAACAGGCTTCCAAAAAGTAGAATTGATAAGAAAGGTTTAAGTTTCATATGAAGCTGGTTTTGGTTTGGTTATTTTTTTGCCACGGATTTCACAGATTGAAAAGATTTTTTTGAATTTATCTAAATAAATTAGTTTGTGAAATCTGTGGCATTATTTGGTTATACTCTAAACTTTCTCGCGATCTTGTCATTCCGAGGAACGAGGAATCTCCGCAAGTAACTCCGCAATCTTTGTCGAGCTGCTAGCGGAGATTCCTCGTTCCTCGGAATGACAAACTAGATGCGATAATTATTGCGTACCTACAGCACGCTAAATCTGTTCCAATTCATGTTTTCTACCAATATTTAGTGCCTAACGGCACAAAATCTTGATTCAGATTATTACTTAACAATTAGCAACCATCCTTTTCCTTTTGTTACTGGTATTTCATCCTTTGCAGTAAAAGTCTGTGAAGGCTGAAAATTAGCAACTTCCGGAGCTGTGATTGTCGCTTTTGCAGGATTGATTCCTAGTTTTTTCCAGTCGATTGTTAGTTTTATTTTTACATCAGAATCTGCCCAGCTTGCAATCGAAATTAATGTTGAACCGTTCTTTTTGTAAACTGTTGCCAAAACTTTATCGCTGTTTGTTTTTACTGGACAGTTTTCACTCCAATATCCAATCATTTCAGAACCTTTGATTCCGAAAGAATCCCATAATTTCCAGATTGGTCTTGGATCTGCATTGTGGCTCCAAGGCATTCTGTTTGTCATTCCAAATACCATTCCTCTCCAAGGATTTCCTCCGTCTTGTAGCATTTCGCCCATTAATCCAAAAGGGATTCCGCTTACCTCAGTCAGGAAAAAGTCAGGTTGGTTTTTTTCGTAATCAAAATATTCTCCAAACCAAAGTTTATTGATGTACGGAAAGTGCTCCATATATAAGTTGGCACTATTGTTAAATCCGTCGCTTTTATTGTATTGATTTGCACTGTGCAAATCGATAATTCCCGGGTGACCATCTTTAGTAAGAACTCTTTTAACACGTTTCATAGTGATTCTGTCAAAAGCAACATCATCAAGGTAAATTCCATCAATGCCTACGTTTTGGGTTAACCAATTCATTCCTTCAACATAATAATTGTGCCAACGGTTCATTCCGCTGTTTACGATTGCAGCATCTTTGATTTCAGGTACAAACCAAGCTGCGATATAATCGTCGCCAACATGTTCCTGCAACCATGAGAATCCGCCTCCTTTTCCAGGAGAATAAATTTCGTGACCTAAACTTCTAAGTGCAAAAGTCTCATATGCTTTGTTCGAAACTTCTCTAACGGTGTTGTAAATCTTAACTTTTAATCCTTTTTCGTGTGCTTCATCGATATAACTTTTCATTTTTTTAAATTCGATAAAAGGATAATTGATATAAGGATTTATAGCATTTGCATGGTGAATATTGATTACAGTTGCACCAGTTTGAGCAATTGTATCGATTGGACTGTATTTGTGGTAAAATTTAGTATTCCATTGAAAATCGGTATCAATTTTATGGAATGGTGTGATTAATAAATTGAAGTTATAGTATAAAACATCGCCTTTTTTCATGCTGCGAGCACCGCTATATGCATTTACCAAAACTGATTTTTGAGTTGGTGCAATAGTGATTCCACCTTTATTTTCGTTACCCCATGAAGTTGGCAATAACAATGGTTTTTGCAAATAGAAATTGGTGTTTAACGGACGGCTGTATTTTTCATCTCTTAGTGAAAATTGTAATCCCGAATTTACGTTCCCGATCCAGGCGCCATCTTGATTTTTATGTGCTACATCCCATTTCCAGTCGAAATTTGCAGGACGTTCTCCACCTTTTTGACCTAATCCCATCATATATTTTGCAGATGTTGGCTGAATAGGCATTTGGAAATTAATATCGTTGAAAGTAACATCTTCAAGGGCTGTAACTTTTACAGTATAATGTAAAAAACCATCAAATTCAACAGAAGCATTTACATCCATTTGAATAGCCTGAGACGAAGAAGTACTTTCCCAAGCCACTGTTCCGGCTTCTTTTTTAGTGAATTTAAGTCCTGTGTTTTTCCATTGTGCAGCTTCTTTTCCGGCAGCATCTATAAAGTGAAATGCCATTGGAGCACTCAGAATATTATTGGCTTTTGTACCAACTGATGTCATTTCTGGCGTAAAGTAAGTTTGTATTTGTGTTGGGAATCCGTTTGCACCAACAATTAATTTTCTTCCTAATAAAGAGATTTCAGAATCTGTTACAACTAGTGGAGTATAAGGCGCAATAACAGTATTTTCTTGTGCTAAAGTTGAGTTTAACCATTTTAAACGTGTCATTTTTTCTGGAGAATCGATTCCTCCGTTTTTAGTAACTTCATCAGTTACTTTTATTTGAAGTGTAATTTCTTTTGATTTTCCGTCGGCAATAACAGTAGCTTTTCCTGTATAATTTCCTGTAGCAGCGGTTTGAGGAACGTCGATTCCACACCACATTGCTTGTACTTTTCCTTTAGAAACCGAAACATTTGCAGCAAAAGCAGATCCGTCATAACGAATTCCATCTGTATTAATACAGTTGATATCTTTACCCTCTATAGTTGCTCCGGTTGTGCTCACTAAATTGGTAAAGGATACTTTTACATTTTTTAAATCTTCAAGGGCGTAAACTCCTAATTGAAAAGCTAAATATTCACCTTTCATTGCCGTATCAGAAAAAGTGCTCTGAACTCCTTTTTGAATCCATCTTTGTGGTAAATCATTTCTCATTCTGATCGAATACAATCTGTCTTCAGGGAAAACTAAGAATGAATTACCACTGTTTTTTGCAATAATATCATTTGTTTCAGCCGCAGTTGCTATAACATCCATCGGATAAAAACTATTGAAAGCATTTATACTTTGAATTTCTTTAACGGTACAATTATCTGCTAAATTTGGTTTGATTTTAGACAACCATTGTGCATCAGCTTTGTCTTCTGGTTTTGCATAAATTCCTTTTGGATAATTAGCGTCACCTTCATCGATATAAGGCATATAATATACATAGTAGGTTCCTTTTCCTGAAAGTGGCTCAAAATAAATTGTACCTTTTTCTCTGTTGATATCAGCAGTTTTTACGTTTTGAATTTCTTTGCCTGAAGCATCTTGAACAATGATTCTTTTTAATTCCGGTTTTTCGTCTCTTCTGCGCCATTCGATTGTTGTTTTTGCAACATTATCTTTGCCAGTAAATTCGACTACAACACGGTGATTTCCTAACAAATTAGGATTCCAGCTGTTATTGCCATCGGTATATTTTATTTGTTGTGCAGCCAATGGAATACTGAAAATGCAAAGACACATGATCAATATTCTACTCAAAATTTGTCTGTTTTTTAGGTTTGGTTTCATTGTTTTAGTGTTCAGGTTTAAAAAGATGCGTAGTTAATAAGTTAATAAACGGCTTTCCATCCATTCTTTTTCCAGTAGGCAATAATGGGTTTGTATGGGCCGTATTTATGTTGTTCTTCTGAGAAATTGTCGCTAAACGGGCTGTGTGCATAATCAATTGGTTTGCCCATTTTGTTAGGATAATCAAATGTTTTAGGATTTGGTCTTGTGTGTTGTGAATCATCATTTACATAAGCAGCAATATCAAGTGCCTGCATATCTGTTAAGTATGGTTTACCAATAGTTACCTTATCATAAGGCATATTGCTTTTTAGCCATTGTGCTTGTTTGATTACGCGGTGCATACTTGAACCCGGCTGATATCCATATTCTCCCCAAAGAGGCGGGTAGGTGTAACCTGATTTATCGGCATTGTATTGTCCTTCGCCGTTATTTCCGTGACAACGGGCGCAATTTTCAATAAATAAAACTTTTCCTCTTTCAGGACTTGCAGCTACATCTGGAAACTCTATTTCTAAATTTTTTGCTCCTTTAAATTTTCCGTCTTTTGGAACAAATTTGCTGATCCATCTAAAGTAAGATAAAAACGCCACCATTTCTTTGCTGTCAAGCGGAAGCGGTTTTCCTGAATGTGGTCTCATGATGCAATTGTTTACACGTTCAGCAAGTGTAAGTACTTTGTTTTCGCGGCCACGATATTGCGGATAATTGTCGTGTGACGACATTAAATTGAAGGCGTGAGGTTTTGTACCGGCATCCTGATGGCAATTGGTACAATTCATTTTATTGCCTAAATATTTTCCTTTAGTTCCATTTGGACCAATATAATAGGCCGTTTTCATCATCAATTCCCTTCCGTAACGAACGGATTCTCCAAATTGATCGTTGGGAATTTTTGTGGTATCAATTGTAATGTACGAATCATCATCGGCAGTTGTTGCCGCTAATGTTTGTGATGTTGAGGTATTGCAAGAATTGAAAACAACAATTGGCAATGCCGAAAATATACCAATAAGAATTATTTTTTTCATGTTGACTATTTTTTATCCTAACAGGTTTTTAAAACCTGTTAGGTATTACTTTTCATCATTTTGTTGCGTACCTACGGCACGCTTAAATTTATTTCAATTTATATTTTCTACCAATATTTAGTGCCTAAAGGCACACTTTTCATCTCTTGATTCGAAATATCTTTTTTATCTAATTTAGAAGAAATGGTTTTAAATTTTCTTCTGGAATAAACTGTACACGATAAGGAGGAATTTCAGACTCTAAAGCCCAAAGTAAAACGCCTTTTTTATTGGTTAAAACGGTGATGTGTCTTTTTGAACAACAAGCTAAAATAGTTTCTTTGTCAATCATATAGGCACTTCCCATTCTATCGTTATAAACTTCTTTTGGCAGATTTATATGAAAATCCAGTTTTGCTGTTTTTCCTTTTTCATCTACCTTGAGCGCATAAACTGAGGATTGTTTTTTATCTACACCATTATCAAAAAACATTAAACTTCCTTCCTGATTAATGTGTGCGGCGTGGGCCTGAGAGAAATTACTATCCTGAGACATTGTTATGTTTCCGCCTTTGCCTAACTTCCAGATTACTTTTCCTGTTTTAGAATCAATTTTCCAAATTTGACCGTTGTTGTAAAAAGAGATCAGAAAATTTCCATCTTTATCATAATTCAGACTGTTGGCGTGCATCCAGTCTTTTTTTGTTTTTAATAATGCTTTATCTTTCATAGGATCCAGATCATCGAAGACGCTCCATTTCCAGAGTTGTTTTCCTTTTTTATCCAAAATAAGAATTCCGTCTCCGTTGATGGTATCTTTTTGTTTTCCACCAATTTTGGTTAAATCTGTTATTCTTGTATCAACAAATAAAGTAACAATTTCGTTAGCCGATTTTTTAATGATTTCATGATGAATCACTTGTTTAAAATCACCTTGTCCTTTTTTAATATGTGTTAAGGTATCACCTTGTAAATTGATTTCGAGAATCTCACTTCCGTAACTTGTTGGTTCATCGTTTTTTCCTAAAATAGAAAGAATCGTTTGGTCTTTGGTAAAATGAGTTACTTTAAATCCAGTTCCTTCAACGGTATGATACCATCTTAAATTTCCTTTATAATCAACAATATAAGCTACTCCGGGTGTTTCTCTTTTTGCCATAAGCATAAAACCACTTTTGAAGTTTTGCGGTAATAGTTCCGGTTTAGGGCAATTTGCTTTGAATTGTTTTTGCAGCCATTCCGGTAATTTTCTTGATTTGAAAGTGTACAGTTTACTTGTTTTTTTGTTTTCTCCCTGAATTGTAATTAATTGAAAACTATAGCTAGTTTCGGGAGTAATATTGCAAAGCACTAAAGAATGTTCAAGACCATTTTTTGAAATAGGAGACGTTATTTTGCTTTTTATTCCTTTTTTATCAGACCAATATTCTGCATATACCTGAGCATCGTCCTTCGTAGTAACATCGATCTGAATTTTCAATTCGTTGTTGCTATGAGTCCCAATGTTGATATTTGAGATAATATTACCCTGATTTTGAGAACAGCTTGCCATTGCAAGAAGTGCCAAAATAAAACTCCACTTTAAAACTAATTTTTTGATCATCTGAAAGGCTCTTTTATGAAACAGAAAAGTACTTCTTTTGTTTAAAGAATCAAGAATAGACAGACCATTTTAACTGTCTATTCTTGATTAGTCTTTTACTTATTACCTGTCGGCGTTACTTAAATTAGGATTAAGATCAACCTGACTTTGCGGATAAGTATAATATTTATTTTGTGGCATTTTAACTAGTGCCGCTTCTCCAACTCTAACGTGATAAGCATTTACAAGAACGTCATATTTGTTCATTCTGATCAAATCTGCACGACGTTTTCCTTCGTAGAAAAGTTCCCATCCTCTTTCTTGTAAAATAGCATCTCTCAAAGAGTTTTGAGTATAATCACCTAAAACTAATTGTTTGGCATGCGATCTTGCTTTAACCTGATTGATAAGGCCAATAGCTTCAGTTGTTGGACCACTAATTTCGTTTATTGCTTCAGCTCTGCTTAATAATACATCTGCATAACGTAAGATATTTACACTGTGACCATCATAATAGGTTGTAGTTTCATCATCAGCATATTTTCTGGTTGATACATCCGGCATGTAAAATTCTCCTGCTGGCGGTTCAGCACCTAATGAAGGCGCTTGTTTGTGCAACAAATCATCAGTACCCACAAACTCAGGAAAGAAACATTGTTTTCTCTCATCTTCGTCTCCAAAAGTGTTGTAGAAATCCCAGTTAACAGTATAATATTGCCATCTGTTTTGAACAACAGGATGATCTATTGGTCCAAAGTGATTTAATAATTCAGTTCCGTTTGTATTAGCATCACTCAATGAAGAGAAAATATTTTCGCTGCACCATTTGTTACTTTCTTTAAACAATCCTAAGTACGAAGGATAAAGGCTGTATTCGCCAAGACTCATTACTTGTTGAGTAAGCGTCACTACTTTTTGCCAGTCGTGGCTGCGCAGGTATAATTTTGCTAATAAAGTAAGTGCTGCACCTTTTGTAGCGCGGCCTACATCATTAGATCCATAGATTGCATTTGCTTTATAATTGGCAGGTAAAACAGTAGCAATTTCTGTAAGATCTTTGCTAATAAACTCATCAATTTTTTCTACAGATGTTGCTGGTGTTTGTTCCAGGTAATTTGGATTTGCTATGTTGTCTTCGGTCATTAAAATAACCGGACCCCAAGAGTCTGTTAAATCCATATAAGCAGATGCTCTTAAAAATTTGGCTTCAGCAATAAATTGTGCTTTTTCAGCATCTGAAATTGAAGACATTTTTCCTATATAATAAATGGCATTATTAGCATTGGAAATTAATTTATACATCGCATTCCAATCTTCTAAAAGCAAACCATTTGTAGAACTCCATGTCCCTAAAGACAATTGTCCCGGATCTCCACCGTATTGACAGTGACCTAAATCTGTTGCAATATCTGTTAGCGCAAAATGTCGGGTTGCCCAGTACGAAAAGTTATCTCCTACAGCAGGACCTTTTAATCTGCCATAAATAGAGTTAACGGCAGCAATAGCATCTGATTTAGTTTGATATCCATTTGAAGTATTTAAATTGCTGTAAACTGTAGGATTCAGATCCTCATTGCAGGAATATTGTAAACCTGCAGCAAGTAAAAGCAATAATATTGTATATTTTTTCATTTTGATAAATTTAATGTTATTGAAAAAGCTATTAATGAATTGCTATTTTGATTCCTAGTATAAACGTTCTCGAAGCCGGGAAAGAGTTGAAATCAATTCCTCCGCCAAGGTTTTGTGCTCTGGGATTGGCTGTGTGACCATTTATTTCAGGATCATTTCCAGAATAATTTGTGATAGTCAATAAATTTTGACCTATAGCATATAATCTTATGTTGTCAATAAATTTGGTTGCTTTTAAGATACTTTCCGGAATAGAATATCCAATAGATAAATTTTTAAGACGTAAATAAGATGCATCTTCAACAAATTTTGAATTTACGTAACTTCCATATGAACTTTTGTAGTAACCGTCTCTAGGGATATCAGTATTTTCGTTTGTACCGGCAACCCAGCGATTTAAAGCATCTGTACTCGTGGTTGATTCTCCAACCATTTTGGTCATATTGTAAACATTGTAGTCAAGAGCTCCTTGAAAAAAGAGATTTACATCAAAATTTCCGAATCTAAAATCATTATTAAAACCAACAAGATAATGAGGCGTAGAATTTCCTAAATAAGTTCTGTCATCAGCCGTAATTTTACCATCTCCGTTTAAATCTTCATATTTAGGATCTCCAGGTTTAGATAAAGGCTGTGGAGCATAAGTTTCTCCTGTTTTTACTACTCCGGCATATTTAAATCCGTATAATAATCCCATTTCTTTTCCAGGTTCCAATCTTGTAAATTCACGACCAGAAACAGTACCACTTGGGTTAGAAGTATTAACACTGATTATTTTAACATTATCTGCAAGTGCAACAACCTCTTGTTTATTGTACGCAACATTTAAGGATGTTCTCCAGTAGAATTTATCATTTTTGAAATTTTCACTGCTTATACCCAATTCAATTCCTTTATTATCAACTGTACCGGAGTTAAGTGTTTGGGTGTTGAATCCCCACCATCCTCCAACAGGTACATCCAAAAGTGCATCTGTTGTTCTTTTTTTGTAAACATCAATTGTAGCAGTAAGTCTGTCGTTAAAGAATCCCATATCTAAACCAATATTGGTTTGAGCTTGTTGTTCCCATTTTAAATTAGGATTTGATAAATTTTTTGGTTCATTACCGCCTACAAAAGAGCCATCAGCAATAGCGACATTCCAGGGAGCAAGATTAGCAAAGTATAAATAATCTAATATTCCATCACTTCCTGTAATACCATAACTTACTCTTAGTTTTAGTTCTGAAATAGCCTCTAAATTTTGCATAAATGCTTCTTTTGAGATTCTCCAGGCAAGTGCTCCAGATGGAAACGTACCGTATTTGTTATTTGGACCAAAACGAGAAGAACCATCACGTCTAATTGTAAATGAAGCTAAATATTTATCGTCAAAAGAATAACCTAACCTTCCAAAATAAGAAGTAAGTTTTGTTTCTTGTTTTTGAGTTTCAGGCTTCAAATAAACAGCAGCACTTTCAAGATTGTAATAAGTTAATATATCATTAGCAAAACCAGAACCAGAAGCTTTCATTCTTTCGTAAGTATCTTTTTGGTTTGATGTTCCAATCATTGCTGTAAATGAATGCTGCTCTTTTATGTTGAATTTATAAGTTAAATATTGTTCTGTACTCCATCTAAAATAAGTTTTGTTTTCCTCAGATCCGGTACCGTTTAGTGCTGCTCCTGCAACAAGAGTTCGTGGCGTATATTTACCTTGAATGTTTTCTTGCCATTCTGCACCAGCTCCAAAGTGGTACGTTAAACCTTTAATGATTTCATAATCCATAAACATATTTCCATTTACAAGTCGATTGATCGTATGATCTGTTGGCTCTAATAAAAGTGCCAAAGCGTTATCTTTTCCTTGATATTTGTAATATGAACCGTCAGCATTATAAATAGGAATTGCCGGCGGCGCAGTCTGGATAGAAAACATTGGTGATAAAATATTGTCACCAAAATCACTATTGTGTCCTTCACTTGCAGCACCATATACGTTGGCTCCTACAGTTACTTTGTCAGTAAATTTTTTCTCAGATCCAATACGAACACTATATCTTGTAAAATCAGTGTTTTCTAGTGCTCCGGTTTGTTTTAGATAATTTCCGGATAAGAAAAATTTAGATGTTTTATCGCTTCCGCTAAAGGTTAGCGTTCTGTTTAATACTTCTCCCGGACGTGTTGCAGCCTGAAACCAATTGGTATTGGTAATTGGAAAACTTGCCGGAAAAACAGCAGGTCTGCCATTTTCAGCAGCAATTGCATTCTGAATAGAAGCGTATTGTTG
This sequence comes from uncultured Flavobacterium sp., assembly GCF_963422545.1. Taxonomy (NCBI): domain Bacteria; kingdom Pseudomonadati; phylum Bacteroidota; class Flavobacteriia; order Flavobacteriales; family Flavobacteriaceae; genus Flavobacterium; species uncultured Flavobacterium sp. Next base: position 45,110 of record NZ_OY730255.1, on the reverse strand, counting down.
TCCGGTTAGCAATGACGGTTCCTGAATGATGTTTTGAAAACCATCTGAAATTTCACCTTCAATCTGCATTTTACCTGATTTTCCTTTTTTGGTAGTAATCATAATTACTCCATTTCCACCTCTTGAACCGTAAATTGCAGTAGAAGCAGCGTCTTTCAGGATCTGAATACTTTCGATATCATTTGGGCTGATAGATGCACCGGTTGCGGTAATAAAACCATCGACTACGTATAATGGCGCATTTGAGGTTGTAATTGAGTTTCCACCTCTAATTACGATTGTAGGACTAGTTCCCGGCGCATAACTGTTTTGCTGCACCTGAACTCCTGAAGCACGCCCTTGTAAAGCTTGCCCAACGTTCGAAACCGTTCCTCCCAGGTTCAAATTGTCTTTTCCAACAGAACTTACAGCACCGGTAAGATCTTTTTTCTTTGCTTTACCATATCCAATAACTATCTCTTCAAGTTTTTGTCCAACTTCTTTCAGGACAATTTTTAAAGGAGAACTTCCTATTGTAACTTCTTGATCTTCCATACCAATATAAGTTACAATAAGTTTAGTAGCATTGTCAGGAACGGTAATTGCAAAACTTCCGTCAACATCAGTTTGAACACCTTTTGTGGTTCCTTTTACAACAACATTAGCTCCTGCAATAGGAAGTCCGTTTTGATCTGTTACCTTACCTTTTATCGTTTTTTCAAAAAACAATACAACGTTATTTTTAGTGGATGTATTTATTGATGAAGCTGCCGAAGCCTGAAACGTTAAAGCTAATAAGGAAAGAAGTGTTAATTTGATTTCTTTATTGGATATATTCTTAATCCGAAAATCCCTTGGCTTTTTTTGGGTTAATAATTTCATACTAAAATTGGTTTTGGTTAATGATTAATTTCTTTTTTCTTGTTTGTAGGTTTTAGATTTCTTTTTTAATCTTAAAATTCATTTCGTCTTTCTTATTTGGTTTTTAAAGTGAGTTATTTTCTTTCTAAAAAAGTCGTTTCATTTTCGCTTTATTCAAGGGCAGTTTTATCGACTTTTCTCCCATTTTTTGCTGTCAAAAACGCTTAAAAAATTCCTTAATTAACTTAGTTTTAAGATTAATCTCTGACGAAACTATAGATTATATTTTTATAAAACAAGAAAAAACAGAAAAAATGTGCTCGAACACACAAAATTTATGTTCTCGAGCACATAAAATTATGCAAAACGTTTTTTTTGACATAAAATGATGTGATTTGCATAAAATATCCTAGTAATAAAAGTCCTTCTATATTTGAGGTTATTTTATATTAAATTGTTGTTTGTATGGATAATAATTATTGTTTGTATGAAATCTTGTGAATTTCGTAATTACGATATTGAATTTATAATAATTAAACAGGATTTTCTTATGGATTTATTTAACAGAAAAAGTAATTTTTACTGATTTTATTTTATTAAAAAAGAAGCTGCCTTTTTTGTGGATTTTGAACTATATTGGTCCTTCATAAAAAGGTCTAAAAGGAGAGCTGTATTTTAGAGTATTTTCAATTTTAGGAAAAGTAAAAAATTAACAAAATTTAAGAGTCAAAATTGTGAAAGAATATCAGGTAGTTTTAATAGATAAAAAGCAGAAAAGTTTAAATGAAATTTTAGATTCGGCTTTGTGGGAAAAAGCAAATTGTCTGACTGATTTTTCTTCACCCTGGAAAAATGACTCTTTTTCTAAAATAGAATTTAGAGCACTTTGGGATCTTGAAAATCTCTTTTTTAATTTCAGGGTTTTTGATAATGACATTTATAGAGATCGAAAAGACGATAGTTTTGAGAGCATCGGAAATTCAGACAGGGTCGAACTCTTTTTTCGCTCAAATGATTCTTTAAATCCTTATTACTGCCTCGAAATGGATACTGCGGCCAGAATAATGGATTTCGAAGCGCGACCAAACAAAGATTTCGATTTTAATTGGAAATGGCCTAAAAAGGATATAGATGTAAAAGCCTCAAAAGATGAAATTTCATTTACTGTCGAAGGCAGAATTAGTATTCAGTCATTAAATGATCTAAATCTAATTCAGAACAATACAATCGAAACAGGAGTTTTTAGAGCAAAGTTTTCTCTGGTCGAAAATCTGCAATATGATGCAACCTGGATTTCGTGGGTAAATCCCAATACCGAAACACCTAATTTCCATATCGCTTCTTCTTTTGGAAAATTTATTTTAATGAGATGAAAAGAGGAGGCAAAGGTTCGGAGGTGCAAAGGTTCAAAGGTTTTGCCCACGGATTAAACTGATTGAGCGGGTTGTCGCCGTTTTTTTTTAAACGCAAGTTTTAATAAAAAGAAATCTGTGTAAATCTGTTCAATCCGCCAAATCAGCGTGCCATTCTTTAATCACAGATAAAACTGTGTGCCATTTATAAACTTAGCGTCTTTGTGCCTTTGTGGCAAACTCCCGACTAAGAAACATAAAACGAAGCATTCTCCACATTGATAATATCAATAGGAAGTAAAATTGTTTCAGGAATATCTTTGCGGAATAAAAAATGCTCTACTAAAGTACTGACTCCAAGATAAGCTTGTCTTTTTTGATTTTGGTGAATTAAAAAATGAACCAATCCCTGATTTAAGAAGTTTACATTTTTTTCGACCAAATCGTAACCAATAATCGCAATCTTTTTATCTTTTGCAGAAGATAGAATAGAGGCAATTTGGTATGCTTTTGAAGTCGTAATAAAAATTCCTTTCAAATTTGGATTCTCCTCCAGAAAAGCCGAAAATTTAGTTTCAACATTTGGGTGTTTTAGTTTTAGAGTGGTCAGTGAAAAACCCGAAATCTTTTTCTCATTGAAATAATTTCTAAAACCTTTTTCTTTTTCCTGCATGTGAACTGCATTTTTAAGACTTTCGTCAATATGTATAATTGCAATTTGACCATCGCTCAAAATCAGGTTCATTAAACTGGCAGCCACGCGACCACTTTTATATAAATCCTGTCCAACAAAACTTTTAATAGATTCGCCTTCGATTTGATTATTAAACGTATTCACTATAATATTCAATTCGTCATATTGTTTCACTATTTCCAAAGTTTCCTTATGAAACAAAGGAGCAATCAAGACAGCATCAGGAGATTTCTTGATTATGTTTTCGTTTGTACTTAAAAATGATTTGGTGCTTTCCGGATTAAAATAGTGTGTTTCAATAACTACACTATAAGCTTTAAACTCCGTTATTGCTTCCTGAATTCCGTTTACACAAGGAAGCCAGTAAGAGTCAATTTCAGGATCAGGAAGTAAAACACAAATTCTGTAAACTTTTGTGTTTTTTAAATTTCGCGCAATTAAGTTGGGCTGATAATCAATAACGTTCAAAACTTCGTTTATTTTCTCTAAAGCCGTTGGAGATACTTTTCCTCTGTTGTGCAAAACGCGATCAACAGTTCCCTTAGAAACTCCAGCCATTTTTGCTATATCCTTAATTGTGTACTTTTTATCCATATAAGCAAATATAGAAACTTTGATTTAATTAATTTAAAAATTCTGTAAGATTTATTTAGTGTGCTCGAGAACATTTATTTAGTGTGTTCGAGCACATTTTTTATTTTTTTCTTGTTTTATAAAAATATAATCTATAGTTTCGTAGAATTAAAACCAGAAAACTAAAATAAATTCTTAACCAATTAGCATTGTAATTACCTGAATAACAGTGTTTTATTATATAATTTTCAAGTGAAAAAAATTACTTCATTAGCCCCAGGCCGGACTTGTCTCTTTGGAGATCATCAGGATTATTTAGGATTGCCGGTTATAGCCTGTGCAATCGATAGAAATATTAAACTAACTGCCGAACAAAATGACACACATACATTTGTTCTGAATATGATCGATATTGGCGAAATCCGTATCATCGATATTGAGGCAACTTTTGATACATTAGAATCCAGAGATTATTTTGCTTCGTCATTGCGAGTATTGCGCAGATATGGTTGCGTGCCCAATGTAGGTTACAATATTACAATTACAGGTGATATTCCAATTAATTCGGGAACATCAAGTTCATCTGCCTTATTAATGGCGTGGATTCGTTTTTTGATTACCGCTTTTGGAGTTGATAATGAAGTAACGCCAGAGTTTATTTCAAAAATCGGATACGAATCCGAAGTTTTAGAACACGGAGAACCGGGCGGAATGATGGATCATTTTAGTATTGGAGTAGGGAATATTGTTTTTATAAATACAAAAGATCCTTTTTCGTACAAAATTATCGGAACAGAATTAAAAGGTTTAATTACAGGAGTTTCCGGTGTTCCAAAAGAAACGATTGGATTACTTGGTGAAATTAAAGGAAACGCTTTAATCGCAATAGATATTGTGAAGCAGAATTTTCCAAATTTTGATTTAAATACTTCTGAAATTGAAGATTTAGATCGTTATAGAAATTGTGTCCCGGACCGTTTGATTCCGTTTTTTGAAGCGGCGCTAAAAAATTATCATTATACCAAAGAAGCTTTAAAAGAGTTCGAAAAACCGGTTTTAGACCTTAAAAAAATTGGAGAATTAATGAATCAGCATCATGAAGTTTTGCGTGATTTATTAAAAATTACAGTTCCAAGAATTGATGATATGATAAATGCGGCTTTGCGTGCCGGTGCTTATGGAGCTAAAATTGTTGGCTCAGGCGGAGGCGGAAGTATTGTGGTAATTGCTGATCCTAAAAAAGAGAATTTGGTAATCGAAGCTATTTTAAAAGCCGGCGCTCAGGAAGCTTATGCCGTATCTGTAGATCCCGGTGTGAGAATTATAGAAAATATTGAAATTTAAAAAATAAGTATGCACAACAATTTAGTTATTCTTGCGGGTGGAGCATCCTCCCGTATGAAAAAAGAAGCGGTTTTAGATAATTTATCTCCCGAAGAAATTGCTCAGGCAAACGAAAGAAGTAAAGGTTTAATAGGCGTTGGCGCAAGCGGAAGACCATTATTAGATTACCTTTTATTGAATGCCAGGAAAGCAGGATATAAAAATATCTACATTATTATTGGGGAACAAGGAGAGTTGTTTAAAGAGTTTTACGGAAGCCAAAATGTCAACAATGATTTTCACGGACTCAACATTTCATTTGCCGTACAGTATATTCCGGAAGGACGTATAAAACCATTTGGCACTGCCGATGCTTTATTTCAGGCAGTAGAACAATTCCCGGAATTAAATACTCAGCAATATTCGGTTTGTAATAGTGATAATTTATATTCAACAGAAGCCTTATTGGCGCTACGAGAAACCAATAGTCCAAATGCTTTTATTGCTTACGATCGTGATGCGTTGGAGTTTCCATCAGAAAGAATTTCGCGTTTTGCCATCGCTAAATTGGACAAAAACAATCAATTATTAGATATTTTAGAAAAACCTTCTGAAGATGTTTTAAATGATTATAAGGATATTGAAGGTAAAATAAGAGTAAGTATGAATGCTTTTAAATTTAACGGAAGTACTTTATATACACATCTTAAAAATTGTCCGGTTCATCCTGAAAGAGATGAAAAAGAATTGCCTACAGTACTTTTAAATTCGGTAAAAGAAAACCCGAATACAACCTTGGGGATTCCGTTTTCAGAGCACGTTCCGGATCTAACAGCAAAAGAAGATATTGCAGATGTTAAAGCATATCTGCAACAATATTATCCGGTTTTGGACTGGGAAGCTTAAAAAAAATTAACAAAAAATTGATATCTAATTTACGGATAAGTATAACTTATTAGACTATTTTTGTTTTAAAATTGCAAAAAAAATGCATTAGCCTGTATTTTAATTGCGATATATTTGCAAAAAAGGAGTTGCTGTTATTTTAGATTGATAAAACCACTACTAATCTATTAACAATCAACCAAAAGTATTATGTCAAACATTGAAAGTGCATTACATATAGACAAAAGGAGTACTATTATTCCGATGGTAATCTTAACTGCATTATTTTTTATTCTGGGTTTTGTAACCTGGTTAAACGGACCTTTAATTCCATTTTTTCAACTGGCATGTGAGTTGACCTCTTCTCAGGCTTATTTTGTAACTTTTGCTTTTTACATCGCATATTTTGTAATGGCAGTTCCATCGTCCTGGGTAATTGAAAAAGTAGGCTACAAAAATGGTATTTCATTAGGATTATTAATCATTGCGGCAGGAGCATTCATGTTTTATCCGGCGGCCGAGAGCAGAACTTTTATACAGTTTTTAATTGCATTATTTGTTATGGGAACCGGTTTGGCAATTTTACAAACGGCAGCCAATCCGTATGTAGTTGTAATTGGTCCAAGAGAAAGTGCAGCTGCGAGAATTAGTGTTTTAGGAATTGCAAATAAATTAGCTGGATTTGTAGCACCACTTATATTGACAGCTTTGGTTTTGTCGAATATGCAGGAGTTTACAGCAGATAAAATTGCGTTACTGGATTCAGTTTCAAAAACAAATGCCTTAAATTCTCTTGCATTACAATTGCAAAGACCATATCTTTATATGGGATTGATTATTATGGTTTTGGCACTATTAGTAAAGCTATCGCCATTGCCGGAAATCGATTTGGATGAAGACGGAAGTGTAATGCATTTAAGTATTTTTAAGCAAATCAGAAACGCATTCAGACGTCCGCAATTGGTTTTAGGCGTAATCACTTTAATGCTTTATTTAGCTGCCGAAGTTTTAGCCGGAGATTCTATTGGAGGTTTCGGAAAAGAATTGGGAGTTTATGGAACCGAAGGAAACTTTTATTTAAAATTAACCTCTTTCACAATGTCAGCAATGGTTGTGGGTTATATATTAGGAATTACTTTAATACCTAAATATGTATCGCAAGTTACAGCCCTGAAGGCGTCAGGAGTTTTAGGTTTAATTTTGGTATCAGCAATAGTTTTGATTTCGCCAAAAATAATGATCCAGTTGCCTGGAATTCCAAATTTGCCAATTGTATTGCTTTTAGTAGCATTACTTGGTTTGGCAAATGCACTTTGCTGGCCCGCAATCTGGCCAATGGCATTGGAAGATTTGGGCGGATATACTAAAATTGGAAGCGCAATTTTGATTATGGGAATCATTGGAGGAGCAATCTTTCCTTTGTTTTACGGAATGATCACAGAAAACATAAACGCATCAAATATTGCAAACGGAACCGCAGCAATTTCAAAAAGCGGAAACCAAATTGCATATTTAATGCTGTTACCATCTTATTTAATGATTCTTTTTTATGCAGTAAAAGGTCATAAATACCGAAGTTGGAAAATTTAACGAGAGAAATTAATAAAAGACTATATCATGTTAAAAAGTAAAATCGACAAAGCAACGGGGTTCGAGAAACGATTCGAAAACATTAATACAGTTGTTTTTGAGAATTCAAACGATGCTTCAAAAGAGGTTGCTCAGGAAATTGCAGCTCTAATTCAATCCAAACAAAAAGAAAACAAGCCTTGTATTTTAGGTCTTGCAACTGGTTCTTCTCCAAAAGGATTATATGCAGAATTAGTACGTTTGCATAAAGAAGAAGGTTTAAGTTTTAAGAACGTAATTAGTTTTAACCTGGATGAATATTATCCAATGGAACCAAATTCTATCAACAGTTATGTTCGTTTTATGAAAGAATTACTGTTTGATCATGTCGATATTTTACCTGAAAACGCTCATGTTCCTGATGGACTTTTAACAAAAGAACAAATCGCAGATTATTGCCATGATTATGAAGCAAAAATCGAAGCTTTGGGCGGAATTGATCTTCAAATTCTTGGAATTGGTGGTAACGGACATATTGGTTTTAATGAATCAGGATCGTTACAAAACTCTAAAACTCGTTTAGTAGCTTTAGATCATATTACAAGAGTTGCTGCAAGTAAAGATTTCTTCGGATTAAGTAATACTCCAAGAACTGCAATCACGCTTGGAGTGAAAAAAATTATGGAAGCTAAAAGAGTAATCTTATTGGCTTGGGGAGAAGGAAAAGCAAATGTTGTAAAAAGATCAGTTGAAGATGAAGTTACGAATCGCGTACCAGCTTCATTTTTGCAAGAGCATAATAACGCAGTTTTTATTTTAGATAAAGAAGCATCTTCAAAACTTACCAGAATCAATAAACCTTGGTTGGTAGAAAAAGTAGTATGGACAGATAAATTGACTCGTAAAGCGGTTTTAGGATTGGCACTTCAGCTTAAAAAACCAATTTTAATGCTTACAGATGCTGATTATATCGAGAACGGAATGAGTGATTTGTTAGCAGATTCAGGCCCGGCATACGACATCAACATTAAAATATTCAATAAACTTCAAAATACAATTACAGGCTGGCCAGGTGGAAAACCAAATTCAGATGATGCAAATCGTCCTGAAAGAGCAGAACCTGCAAGAAAACGTGTATTGATTTTTAGCCCGCACCCTGATGATGACATCATTAGTATGGGAGGAACTTTTATGCGTTTGCAAGAGCAAGGTCACGAAGTGCATGTTGCATATCAAACTTCTGGAAATATCGCTGTAGCGGATGATGAAGCATTACGTTTTGCAAGATTCGTTATTGATTATAATGAGAAATTCGGAATCAAAAGTGCTGAAGCAGATGATATTTACCAAAAAGCAGCTACTTTTTTAACAAATAAAAAGAATAGCGAAATTGATATTCCTGAAGTGCGTTACATTAAAGGATTGATCAGAAAAGGGGAGGCGAGAGCAACAAGTCATTTTGTTGGTTTAACAGACGATCAGATTCATTTTATGGAATTACCATTTTATGAAACCGGAACTATTGAAAAGAAACCTCTTGGAAAAGAAGATATTCAGCTTACAGTAGATTTAATTGAGAAAATTAAACCACACCAAATATACGCTGCAGGAGATTTAGCAGATCCACACGGAACGCATAAAGTGTGTCTGGATGCTATTTTTGATGCAGTAAAAATATTAAAACCAAAATCATTTATGGATGATTGCTGGTTATGGTTGTACCGTGGAGCTTGGCAGGAATGGGGAATTGACGAAGTCGAAATGGCGGTACCAATGAGCCCTGATCAGGTTTTAGCAAAACGTCACGGAATTTTCAAGCACCAATCTCAAAAAGACGGAGTTGTTTTTCAAGGAACTGACGCCAGAGAATTTTGGCAAAGAGCCGAAGACAGAAACGCAGAAACAGCTGCTTTGTACCAACAATTAGGTTTGGCAACTTATGCTGCGATGGAAGCTTTCGTGAGATGGCACTACTAAGTTACTAAGGTTCTGAGATGCTAAGATTCTAAGTTTTTTAGCTCTCTAAAATATTCGCCACGAATTCACGAATTATATTTTAACTAATTCGTGAATTCGTGGCGAAATCTTTTTAATCTGTGGCAAAAGAAGAAAAATAATAATAGCTTTGTACCAACAAGAAGCAAGAAAAAGAATGAGTCTATATTCTTTCATCTTGCTTCTTTTTTCTTTAAAAAAAATGGAACCAGACAAAAAACTTCTCATAAAATTAGCCCATACCAAAATGCCTTTCGGGAAATACGAAGGACGTTTTTTAATCGATTTACCCGAATATTATGTTGTTTGGTATCACAATAAAGGTTTTCCTAACGGAGAATTAGGGCAGCAATTAGCGCTTGTTTATGAACTAAAATTAAACGGGCTGGAAGAATTAATTCGGAATATTAAAAAGCAGTATCCAAAACCTTTGAAATAAATAGTAAGAAAAATCTTTTGCTATATCGTTTTTTTTATTTATGTTTGATATATAAAAATATTACAATTCAAAAACAAAGTGATACCACAGAATTCAAGACTGAATTTATATATGTGTACAAGTCAGTGTTTTAAATTAAAATATTTTTATTTATGTTAGATATAAAAAATATTATAATTTCTAAAAACATATTGACACCACTGAATTCGAGCCTGAATTTTTAAATGTGTACAAGTCAATGTTTTAAAATTATAATATTTTTTTTATGTTAAAACTTACTTCAATAGCAAGAATAACTTGCCGGTACAGAAAATTTCCTTTTCTCTCAAATTATCTTTAGAGTTTGTAATTAATTCGGAGTATCAAAAAAAACAATATCCAAACCTATTTTAAGAGTATTCTTCAAAAAAAGGTCTAATTAAAAGTTAAAATTATCGATTGCAAAACCAAGTAAACGATCTAATTAAAAATTTGCAAATTATCTCATAATCTAATTGATAAATTATCTAATTAAATTTGTACTTTTGCCAAGTTTTTTACACAACTACAATACAAACAACAACAGAATGAATCAAACAAAATATATTTTTGTTACAGGCGGTGTGACTTCTTCATTAGGAAAAGGGATTATCGCGGCATCTTTAGCAAAATTGTTACAAGGAAGAGGATACCGTACAACTATTCAAAAATTTGATCCGTACATAAATGTAGATCCGGGAACGTTAAATCCGTACGAGCACGGAGAATGTTATGTAACAGATGATGGTGCTGAAACAGATTTAGATTTAGGTCACTACGAGCGTTTCCTGAATGTTCCTACTTCTCAGGCAAATAACGTTACTACAGGAAGAGTTTACCTTTCGGTTATTGAAAAAGAAAGAAGAGGAGAATTTTTAGGAAAAACAGTTCAGGTTGTTCCTCATATTACAAACGAAATCAAAGACAGAATGCAATTGCTGGGTAAATCTGGCGATTATGATATTGTTATTACTGAAATTGGTGGAACTGTTGGTGATATTGAATCTCTACCTTATATAGAGTCTGTTCGTCAATTAGTTTGGGAATTAGGAGAAAATAACGGAATTGTTATTCATTTAACTTTGGTTCCTTATTTGGCTGCTGCAGGTGAGTTAAAAACAAAACCTACTCAGCACTCGGTAAAAACTTTGATGGAAAGCGGTATCAAAGCAGATATTTTAGTTTGTAGAACAGAGCACGAGCTTTCTGATGAATTGCGCAATAAGTTAGCCTTATTTTGTAATGTAAAAAGAGAAGCAGTTATTCAATCTATTGATGCTTCAACAATATATGAAGTTCCAAATTTAATGCTTGAAGAAGGATTAGATGTTGTGGCTTTAAAGAAATTAGATTTACCTAAAAAAGCAGCTCCGGATTTAAAAAACTGGAATACATTTTTAAGAAGATTAAAAAATCCAAAACATACTGTAAATATTGGTTTGATTGGAAAATATGTAGAAATGCAGGATTGCTACAAATCTATTTTAGAGGCGTTTATTCATGCTGGAGCTTCAAACGAAACTAAAGTAAATGTAATTTCTATACATTCAGAACATATTAATAGTGATAATATTGCTGAAAAATTAGGTTCTCTTGATGGGGTTTTAGTGGCGCCAGGTTTTGGAGAAAGAGGTATTGAAGGAAAAATTGAAGCAGTTCGTTATGCTCGTGAAAACAATGTTCCATTCTTTGGAATTTGTTTAGGAATGCAAATGTCTGTTATCGAATATTCAAGAAATATTTTAGGTTACACAGATGCGAATTCTACTGAGATGAATGAAAACACAAAACATCCGGTTGTGAATTTGATGGAAGAGCAAAAAACAATTACTGATAAAGGTGGAACAATGCGTCTTGGTGCTTGGAAATGTGATATTAAGCCAAACACTTTAGCGCATAAAATTTATGGACAAAATACGATCTCAGAGCGTCACCGTCACCGTTATGAGTACAACAATAAATATGCTGATGAATTACAAAAAGCTGGTTTAAAAGCTTCTGGAGTAAATCCTGATACAGGTTTAGTAGAAATCGTAGAGCTTGAAAATCACCCGTTTTTTATTGGTGTTCAATACCACCCTGAATACAAAAGTACAGTGGCAAACCCACATCCAATTTTTGTAAACTTTGTGGCTGCTGCAGTAAATGCACACAAAAAATAATAATTAATATTCTAAAGGATGTAACTTTTGAGTCAAACTCATTACTAATAACCTTTAACGGATAACTTTTTTAAAATTATAATGGAAGAAAAAAAATTTGATCTTAATTCAATCATTGGTTTTGTATTGATATTTGGAATTTTGATTTGGATTATGTACCAAAATCAACCTTCTGATAAAGAGATTGCTGCTGAAAAAGCCAAGAAAGAATTAGTTGCTAAACAAGAAGCACAAGCTAAAGCGGATAAAACAAAAACAGCTGTTTTACCAGTTGCTGCAGCTACAACTCCTGGCGATACAGTTCAATTAGCACAATTGCAAAAAACATTAGGTGGTTTTGCTTATTCAGCTACACTTCCTTCTGCAAAAGAAGGTTTTACAACTATTGAAAACGAAAAGATGATACTTAAAATCGCCAATAAAGGTGGTTATATAGTTGAAGCTACTTTGAAAGAATTCAAAAGATTTGAAAAAAATTCCGGGCAATTAGTTGAGTTGATTAAAGACAATAATGCTAATCTAAATATTCAGTTGCAAACTACAGATAACAGAACTTTAAACTCTAAAGACCTGTATTTTGAACCAACATTGACAAAAAATGGTGCAGATCAAATTTTGACAATGCGTTTGAAAGCTGGTGCTAATGAATTCTTAGAGTACAAATATGTATTAAAACCAAACGATTATTTAGTTGGTTTTGATATTCGTTCTCAAGGTTTGAATAAAGTTTTAAATTCTTCAAAACCATTAGATTTAGTTTGGGATTTGAAAACGAATAGAAACGAAAAAAGTGTTTCTATTGAAAAACGTTTTGCTCAAATTGAATACGAATATGGAGATGAAAAATTCAGCTCAGTAAGCCATGGTGTAGGAAAAGAAGATACTCCTGTAAAAGTAAAGTATGTTGCGTTTAAACAACATTTTTTCACGACTATTTTATCAACAGATAAACCATTTGAAACCTCTAAATTACAATCTGATGATTTAGTGAAAGATGAAAAAATCGATACCACCTATATCAAACAATTTAAAGCAACTGTTCCTTTAGCTTTTTCTAACGGAGAAGTTGATTACAAAATGAGCTGGTATTTTGGACCGGCTGATTATAAGACTTTAAAATCGTACGATAAAAATTTCGAAAAAATTATTCCGTTAGGTTGGGGAATTTTCGGATGGATTAACAAATGGATTTTCATTCCGTTATTCGGATTCTTGAGTTCAACAATTGGATTGTCTTTAGGAATTGCGATTATCATCTTTACAATTATTATCAAATTGGCGATGTCGCCAATTACGTATAAATCTTTCTTGTCACAGGCTAAAATGAAAGTTTTGCGTCCTGAGATTACAGAGTTGGGAGAAAAATTCAAAAAAGACCCAATGAAGAAACAACAAGAAACAATGAAGTTGTACAACAAAGCAGGAGTAAACCCAATGGCAGGATGTATTCCGGCATTGATTCAGTTGCCATTTATGTACGCATCATTCCAGTTCTTCCCGTCAGCTTTTGAGTTAAGACAAAAAGGTTTTCTTTGGGCAGACGATTTATCATCTTTTGATGCTGTTGTAAAATTACCATTCAATATTCCGTTATACGGAAGTCATATCAGTTTGTTCCCAATTTTGGCAGCAATTGCGATTTTCTTCTATATGAGAATGACTTCTGGAGATCAGCAAATGGCTGCGCCTCAACAAGAAGGTATGCCTGATATGGCAAAAATGATGAAAATCATGATTTATGTTTCACCATTAATGATGTTAATTTTCTTCAATGGTTATGGTGCAGGTTTGAGTTTGTATAACTTTATTTCAAACTTAATTACTATCGGAATTATGTTTGTGATCAAAAATTATATCGTTGATACAGATAAAATTCACGCTCAAATTCAAGAGAATAAATTAAAAGAGCCTAAAAAACAAAGCAAGTTTCAACAACGTCTTCAGGACGTAATGGAGCAGCAAGAAGCTGCAAAAGCTCAGAATAAAAAGAAATAAAAAAGTAAAAAAATCTCGATTTATCGGGATTTTTTTATACCTATGATATACTTTATGAAAAGCATTTTCGTTAAAGTTTAAAATTGAATAAAATATGATTTGTAAAAAAATAATAATCGGATTACTTTTTTTAAATGCCTTTTTAGTTTCGGCACAGGATGTTAATAAATTGGATGCCAGCGGAAAAAAAGATGGTGTTTGGAAAGGAACTTATGAAGTTTCTAAACGTCCTCGTTATGAAGGAACATTTAACCACGGAAAAGAAACAGGTATCTTTAAATATTTTGATGATACCAAAAAAGGCGATGTCGTTGCTACTCGTGATTTTAGTGCAAACGACGGAAGCGCTTACAATATTTTTTATGATCAGAATAAAAATAAAGTAAGCGAAGGCAAAGTAATCGGTAAGAATAATGAAGGGGAATGGAAGTATTATCACAAATCTTCTAAAATCCTTATGACGCTTGAAAACTACAAGAACGGTAAATTAGAAGGTTCAAGAACAGTTTATTATCCAGATGCTAAAGTTGCTGAAGAGATGATGTACAAGAATGGTCTGAAAGATGGTATTTATAAAAAATACGGACAAAACGGAACTCTTTTGGAGCAAACCACTTATAAAAGTAATGAGTACAATGGTGATGCCATTTTTTATGACTCTGAAGGAACAATAGCTTCTAAAGGAAAATTTTTGAATGGAAAAAAAGTGGGCAAATGGCAGTTTTACTTAAAAGGTAAATTAACCAAAGAAGTAAATATGAGCGACCCAAAAAGCAACTACCAAGCAGATTCAAAACCTAAAACAGAATAGATTTATATAGTCCGCTAAGGCGGACTATTTTTTGCCACGAATTACACGAATTTTTACGAATTTTTCTTCGTATAGTTGGAGATAAAAATAATTGGTTAAAATTCGTGTAATTCGTAGCAACTTTTTTTAAATTCAGTTCGAAATATTAAGAAAAGAAAAATTCGTGGCAAACTTTTTTCTAAATTTGATTTACCAATATTATAAAGTAAATGGATTTAAACGAGCTTTCAGGAAGGTTTTTATTATTGTTTTGTTCAATTTTGATTTTGTATTTTTTCTCCAACAGAAAAGATAATGAAACCATAAATCCCCTGATGGTTATTGTAGGTCTTTGTACTTTCTCACTTTGTTATCTGTTTACAAAAATCGAGATAGGCGTTGGAATCGGTTTTGGGTTATTTGCGATTTTCTCTATTTTGAGATTTAGAACCCAATCGTTTACTGTAAATGCAATCATTTTTCTTTTTGCGACAATTACACTTTCTATTTTAGATATTATGTACCCGTTTGAGAAGATAGAAGTGTTGCTGTTTTTTCAATCTATTATCATCGGATTTTATATTTTAGCTTCTGTTTTAGTTAATAAAAAAGCTTCTAAATATTTGAATGTAGTCGATATGAAAATAACCTTAGAAAGTGATTTTTCGTTAGACAATCAAAACATTCGGGATTCTATTCAGCAAAAAATAAATATTGATGATTTTGATTATAAAATCGTAAATATAGATACCATTTCAAACGAAATCGATCTGCAGGTTTTCTATTGATTACTCGTTAAATGGCCGCACTTGTTTAATGTATAAATCCCTGTTTTTGCCAACAATCTTAAACTCAATATCAACTGGATGATATCGATTTTTTTTCCAGAAGCGATACATTTTCTCTTCAATTTTTGAACTTACAAGAAATAGTCTACTCATTTCTTTTCGGCTTAATAAAGGTTCATTATTGTTTAAGTTCGAGTTTGAAGTATAATCAACATCAAAATCAGTTTCATCAGTTCCGGAATTAAAATGATAAGCGACAAATTGTTCGCAGATTTCTCCTTTTTCAGGTTTTACGACTGAGTTTTCTCCCTTTTGAACATTCACAGTAATTCCGGAGAAATTTTCTCTAAAGATGTTTTTTGTAATTATAACGCCATTTGCCAGTTCATCCGGAAAAGATCGATGCACTAAAACTCCCATTGCAATATTATGCTGATCGATACCAAAAAGTTCTCTTTCGTTATAAGAAGCTTCATTCCAAACACTTGCCCAAACTTGTTTAATAGCTTTTTCAAAAGTCTTTATGCTGTCGCCGAGAATTCCGGTTTTAGAATCATATAATCCTGCGCCATTAAAATCATCTAAATCCTCTGCATTGGTCGAAGATCTGAATCTAAAATTTTTAAAAGCAGCGTTCTTAAAGGTTTGATTCAGTTTTGCAATTAATTCAGGATCTACGGGTTCTTTTTTAATAGCATCACGAATCTTTTTTAATTGATGAGAAATCCAAACGGTAGAATCTTTATGTGGATATTCTAAAAGCTCAGAAATTAAAGGAGAAATTGATTTTTTCTGAATGTGTTTTGTATAAAAATAAAACGGAATTGCATGCGCATCTTCAGGAGTTTTAAACGAAATTTCTTTTGAAATGGCGATTAAATAAGCCATGTTTTGAGCTTTTGAGCCAATATAATTTATTCCTTTTTTGGGAATTACAGCAAGATCGACTAAATCAGTAACACTATTGTCAATGATTAGTTTTTTCTTTTTAGTAATGGCTTTTTGCTCAATCTTCTTGGTGGTTTCTTTAATATAAAAAGTATCAATTTTAATTTTTAATTCGACTTTTTTTGAAAGCAGACTTTTGATATTATTATCCTGTAAAGCTGTTGTGTAAGCCATTATCGGAATTTTTCTGTTTTTACCCAAAAGCACTAAATGACTTAAAGGCGTTTGTAATTCATTCACAATAATTCCTCTTACATTAGGTAAAATATCAGGCGTTCCGTCCAAAACAATAATTTCATCAGGATTTGGCTTTGTAGTTTCTAAGTCTTTTATTTTATATTGTTTTAGAATACCAACATTTGTTCCTGCAACAACTTCCTGATATTTAATTTCGTTGAAAATGTAATCAGATTTTACACAAGGAATCTTAAATTTTTGCTGCTGAAACCATTCCATTTGAATGGGATTATTCAGGTAAAACTTTAAATTTGAACCAATAAAAGTCGATTGTACGATTAAATTATAAAAGCGTTCAATAGATTCAATTGGCATGTGATCTGAAGCTGCTAATTCAAAAATCCATTTCTCAGTTCCTTTGATGTGATTCAGATTTCCCAGGAAAAAATCCCTGTCTTTTAAAGTATCGCTGTAATTTTCATTATTAAAAACGTCCAGGTCCTGACTATAACCCAGATAATTCGTGACAAAATCAAAATGCAAAAGAATCAAACTACTATTAAAGTAGTACATTTTTTGTTTTTTTAGATCATAAATAACTTTTACAGATTCAATATTCGAAAATTTATCTGATAAAGGTTTTCCTTTAAATGCTTTATACGCTTCATAATTTGGTAAAGATGAAGTAAATCTTTGAGCGCTTAAAGAGGTTATGATAAATAGAAAAAGCAGGCTGTAAATATGTTTTTGCATGATATTTTTATTGATAATTAAAAGTAATTAAAAATAACAATAAGTTTTATCTACCACGGCATTACATAAACTAATCAAAACTATCTTAATAATCTATAATTTGAGTTATCTTTGCACCCTTGTAAAAATATAAACGATTTAGAATGAAACGTGTAGTTGTTGGACTTTCTGGTGGAGTAGATTCTAGTGTTGCTGCTTATTTATTGCAACAACAAGGATACGAAGTTATTGGACTTTTTATGAAAAATTGGCACGATGACTCGGTTACTATTTCTAATGAATGTCCTTGGTTAGAGGATAGTAATGATGCTTTATTAGTAGCTGAAAAACTTGGAATACCGTTTCAAACTGTCGATTTAAGTGAAGAATACAAAGAAAAGATCGTTGATTATATGTTCAACGAATACGAAAAAGGAAGAACTCCAAATCCTGACGTACTTTGTAACCGCGAAATCAAATTTGATGTTTTCATGAAAATTGCCTTAAGTCTTGGTGCTGATTATGTGGCAACGGGACATTATTGTCAAAAAAGTGAAATCGAAGTTGATGGAAAACCAGTATATCAATTAATTGCCGGAGCTGATAATAACAAAGATCAATCGTATTTTTTATGTCAGTTATCACAAGAACAATTGGCTAAATCCTTGTTTCCAATTGGGGCTTTGACTAAACCTGAAGTGCGTGAAATAGCTGCCGAAATGGATTTGGTAACCGCTGAAAAGAAAGATTCTCAAGGATTATGTTTTATCGGAAAAGTTCGTTTACCGGAGTTTCTGCAACAAAAATTGCAGCCAAAAGAAGGTAAAATTGTTCAGATCGATAAAAATGATCCTATTTATACCATCGAGAAACCTGCTGGTTTATCAGTAGAAGAAGATTTGAAATTAGAAGCTCAAAAGCTCAATTATCTTCCAACAATGGGAAAAGTGGTTGGAAAACATCAAGGTGCTCATTATTTTACCATTGGACAAAGAAAAGGTCTGAATGTAGGCGGAACAACAGATCCATTATTTATCATTGCTACTGATGTTGAAACTAATACCATTTATACGGGTTTGACAAGTCAGCATCCTGGTTTGTTCAAAAAAGCTTTATTTATCGAAAAATCTGAAGTACACTGGATTCGTACAGATTTGGCTTTAAAAGTTGGAGAAACGATGGAAGTTATGGCGAGAATACGTTATCGTCAGGCTTTGCAAAAAGCAACGTTACACCAATTTGAAGACGGAATGTACGTTCATTTTGACGAGCCACAATCAGCAATAACAGAAGGTCAGTTTGTAGCTTGGTATTTCGAGAATGAATTAGTTGGTTCGGGAGTAATTTCTTAGCTTTATACTTTTTTACAAAGGTTTTCCCCTTTAAAAAAGTAAACTATGAAGCATTACTATACATTTCTTTTATTGGTTTTTTCGACTGTGATGTTTTCGCAGGAAGATGCTTGGGTATATTTTAAAGATAAGCCAAATGCACAGCACTTTTTAGATAATCCATCTGAAATGCTTTCGGCACGTGCTTTACAGCGTAGAACCAATCAAAATATTTCGTTAGATATTACTGATGTTCCTTTAGAGGATAACTACATTAATCAGGTGAAAACAGCTACCGGAATTACTGTTATGGCACAATCCAAATGGATGAATGCACTTCATATTCGAGGAACTCAAACCGATATTCTGGCTTTAAAAACACTTGCATTTGTAGATAAAGTAGTTTTTGCCAATAAAACTTTGAACACAACCGGCAAAAAAGTTTCTGAGAACAAAATTGGACAGACAAAAGATAAGCTCAAGACTACAATTGATTATGCATACGGAACGTCGGCAAATCAGATTCAAATGCTCAATGGTCAGGTTTTGCATCAGCATAATTTTACCGGTTCGGGCAAAATAATTGCAGTTTTAGATGCCGGTTTTCCTGGTGTAAATACAGCTCAGCCGTTTCAAAATCTTATTACTAATAATCAAATTTTAGGAGGATATGATTTTGTAACCAGAAACGATAATTTTTATGCAGGTGATGGTCACGGCACAGAAGTGCTTTCGACAATTGCCGGTTATAAAGAAAATTCGCTGGTAGGAACTGCTCCAAATGCTTCATTTTATTTATTTATTACAGAAAATGATGCCTCTGAGAATCCTGTAGAAGAGTCACTTTGGGTTGAAGCTGCAGAAAAAGCAGATTATTTTGGGGTAGATATAATTACAACTTCGTTAGGATATTTTGGATTTGATAATGCCAGTTATAGCCACACGTATAGTGATATGAACGGTACTACAAATTTTATTTCGCGAGGAGCTGAAATTGCTTTTAGCAAAGGTATTATTGTAGTAGCTTCGGCGGGAAATGAAGGTAATACTGCTGAACCACATATTGGTGCACCAGCTGATGCAGTTTCGGTTATAACGGTTGGTTCTGTTACAGCAGCAAAAGTAAAAGCTGGTTCCAGTTCTATTGGGCCAAGTTTTGATAATCGAATAAAACCAGATGTTATGGCGCAAGGAGCGCCGGCAGTTGTTTCTGATACAAACGGAAACATTGGTACGGCAAGCGGAACTTCATTTTCTTGCCCAATTATGGCAGGAATGATTGCATGTTTGTGGCAGGCTTTTCCAACAAAAACAAATAAAGAAATTCGACAAATGGTACTTCAGTCTTCTGATAGATATTCGGCACCAAATAATAATTACGGTTACGGAATTCCAAATTTCGGATCAACTTTAGGAGTTGAAAATTATCAGACAGCTCTTTCTGTTTTTTCAGTATATCCGAATCCGGCCAAAACCACAGTTTCATTTTCGTTTTCAGATGAAAGTTATAGCGCTTTGGTCACAGTTTATTCTGTTTTAGGGCAAAAGGTGATTGAAGAACAAATAACAAATCAAAACCCAATTCTTTCTGTGGCATCTTTAAAAAGCGGACTTTATTTTTATGCTTTTGATGCCGAAGGTTTGCACAAAACAGGAAAGATTATTAAACAATAACAGCATTTTTTAATGAATAGAATTACGCAACTTTTTAATATTAAATATCCAATTATTCAAGGCGGAATGATCTGGAACAGCGGTTATAAATTAGCATCGGCGGTTAGTAATGCCGGAGGTTTAGGACTTATTGGCGCAGGATCAATGTATCCGGAAGTTTTGAGAGAACATATTCAGAAATGCAAAAAAGCAACTGATAAACCTTTTGGTGTTAACATTCCGATGTTATATCCCGATATTGAAAAAATTATGAATATTGTAGTCGAAGAAGGCGTTAAAATCGTTTTTACTTCGGCAGGAAATCCTAAAACGTGGACGTCTTTTTTGAAAGAGAAAGGAATTACGGTTGTTCATGTTGTTAGCAGCAGCATTTTTGCATTAAAAGCTCAGGAAGCGGGAGTTGATGCCATTGTTGCAGAAGGCTTTGAAGCGGGCGGACATAACGGACGCGACGAAACAACAACATTGACTTTGATTCCGATGGTAAAAGAAAAGATCAAGATTCCAATTATTGCTGCCGGCGGAATTGCCACTGGAAGAGGAATGTTGGCCGTAATGATTTTAGGTGCTGATGGAGCTCAGGTCGGAAGTCGTTTTGCAGCTTCTATAGAATCATCTTCGCACAATAATTTCAAGCAGACCATTGTAGGTGTTAAAGAAGGAGACACGCAATTGACGCTTAAAGAATTGGCGCCGGTGCGATTGATTAAAAATAAATTTTATCAGGATGTTCAGGCTTTATACGAAAGATGTCCTACAAAAGAGGAATTAGCAGAACTTTTAGGCAGAGCAAGAGCTAAAAGAGGAATGTTTGAAGGTGACCTTGATGAGGGCGAACTTGAAATTGGGCAAATAGCCGGAATAATTCACGAAATTCTGCCGGTAGAACAAATTATTCAACAAATGATGGCCGATTTTGAAATTGCTTCCAAAGAAATGGCTAAATTTGAGTTTTAATTACCTGCAAGAATACTATTATGAATACTATACGCATCTCTATTTTATTTCTTTTCCTGGTTTTTGGATTGCAACAAGTTCAGAGCCAGTCTTATCACTTTAAAGCATCGGGATTTAGTGTTTTAGAAAAAAATGAAAATGGAAAATGGGGCGAATGGTCCAATCTTGATTTGGTAAATCTCTCAGTGATTCTTGATACTAATAAGCACCGAATTGTGGTGTATTCGCAGGAAATTCAGCTTTTTAATATTGAAGATTATATCGAAAGAGAAGAAAACGAAACTGATATAGTGTACTCTTTTATGTGTAAAGATAATGACGGAAAAGATTGTAAACTCTCAATAATTACTCGTAAAAAGCAAGACTATCGCAAACAACTTTATATTAACTACGATGATCATATTATTGTCTATAATATTTTTAGTGTGTAGGTTTTATTAAAAACAGACTCATAAAATTGATAGTAACCCCGACAGGTTTTTGAAAGCTGTCGGGGTTTATTATTTATAAAATAAAAAAGTCTTCACGATTAAATTATAATTTTCAAAATATAAAAATAGTATCTTAGATCTTCAGTAAATCAATAACTTAAGATATGAGTCAGGAGCAAATCAACTTAAAAAGAACAGCCAGAATTGCAGGTTTAATCTATTTGTTTATTGCCATAACGGGTGTTTTTGGTATCATGTACGTCCCAATGCAATTAATTGATTCCGATAATTTGCCTCTTACGATGAGGACTATTTTGGGTCACGAATTTTTATTCCGTGCAGGTATTATGAGCAATCTGGTTTGCCAGACTTTATTTGTGTTTTTAGTTCTGCAGCTTTATAAATTGTTTCAAGAAATAAGTAGGCATTTGTCCAGAACCATGTTTGCGTTAGTAATTGTTGGAGTTCCTATAGCGTTTCTTATTATTTTCAATCAGTTGTTTGCCTTATTGTTGTTGAAAGAAAATTTCATGAAGGATTTTCCGCCTGCTCAATTGCAATCATTGGTAATGGCATTTATTAAAATGTATAATTACGGAAATGTAGTTATCGGAATCTTTTGGGGACTTTGGCTGATTCCTTTTGGGCAATTAGTTTACAGATCCAGATTTATACCTAAAATTTTAGGAATATTACTAATTATCGGAGGATCTGCTTATGTGTTAGATGCTTTTACTTTTGTATTATTTCCCGCTTATCATTATTCAGTAACAGGAATAATTGTTGGATTAACCTCTTCTGTAGCTGAATTTGCAATGGTTTTTTGGTTATTGATAAAAGGAGTTAAAAAAGTTGTGGCTCAGATTTAGAAAGAAATAAGAATCTTATTGTAATAAAATAACAGACCCGACAGGTTTTTAAAACTTGTCGGGTCTGTTATTAAAAAAACTTAGCATCTCAGCGACTCAGAATCTCAGAACCTTTTTACTCAATATCCTTAATAAACTCATCATACTCTAAATAAAACATCTCTAGAGCATTCATATTTTCAAAAAAGAAATCAAAAATAATATCCCAAGTATTGCGGTTGCTAAAACCTACGCCTTGTTTTTCGACCCAGATTCGGCTTATGGTTTTACCACTTTCTAAAGTATAGTTTTTTTCGAAAACCAAATCTTTGATGAATTCGTCTTCAATAATATTTTTTAAAGCTTCTATTTTTTCAAAATAAGCAATTCGTTTTTCATCACTTCGGTGTTCGATATCGATTAAAACCTGTGCTTTTTTATTGTCAACATAAAATTTAAAAGAGAAATCTTTAATCTTGGTATCATAAAGTACCCATTTACGTGGATATTTTTCGGCGAAAGCCACCCAAAACTCTCTTTTTATTTTCTGTGATTCTTCTTTACTGTACATTTTTATGGCTTTGGTTTTAGAAAACTTGTAGAACCGCGTTTTCTGGACTATATTTATATTTTATTTGAGATTCTGTTTAAATTTTATATATCAGAATTTTTATGAGATTATTTATTGCTAGATGAGGCAAATTTAGAAAGAATAATAAACTTATTTTTTATGAATTTAACGAAATATAGCAAGAAAGAATCAGTAAAAAAATGATGTAGAAATTTTAAACGGAACCTAATAGTACAAAAATAAACTTTGATTATGGATTTTCAAGATTTTTTGCATTATGTTCCTAATTTAATTCCAGTTGAACTTCCGGCAGTTTCCGCACATTTAAAAATGGCGCCTAAGGAAAGAATAGAAGCCTTAAAAAATCTTGATTTTAAAGCCGAGAATCCAAGAATTGCTGCCGTAATGATGCTTTTTTATCCAAAAAACGGAAAAACTCATTTGGTTTTAATTGTTAGAAACGCTTATAATGGAGTTCATTCATCGCAAATTGCTTTTCCCGGAGGAAAATATGAGGCGACTGATGCAGATTTTGAGGAAACGGCTTTAAGAGAAACGCATGAAGAAGTAGGGGTTATGCCGAGTAAAATAGAAGTAATCAAGCATTTTTCGCCCATGTATATTCCGCCGAGTAATTTTTTAGTGCATCCGTTTTTGGGAATTTCAAAAGAAGAACTTTCATTTTATCCTGATGTTAGAGAAGTTGCCGGCATTATAGAACTTCCGTTATCCGTTTTTTTGGATGATGAAATCATCATTGAAGCCACATTGTCAACTTCTTACGCTAATAATATTTCAGTTCCGGCATTTAATATTCAAAACCACATTGTTTGGGGGGCAACTGCAATGATTTTAAGTGAGTTGAGAGATGTTTTGAAATTAGCTTTTGAAGAAAATTCGTAAAAGCATAAAATTAACAATTTGATATTCATTATAATGACAATTTATTTTGGAAATTGTTTCGTAGTATCGCTAAAAGAATAAATTTTGTATGTTTGCGTCCTAATAAAAAATACAATAAACAGCTATGGGATTGTTTAAACGAAATCCTTTCGGACATATATTATTCATCAAAAAATGGTTAATCCGTGTTTTGGGTGCCATGACGCATAGAAGATATAGGGGTTTTAATGAATTACAAATCGAAGGATCTGAAATTATTAAAACGCTTCCGGATACAAATGTTTTGTTTATTTCAAATCACCAAACTTATTTTGCAGATGTTGTGGCAATGTTTCATGTTTTTAACGCAAGTTTAAGCGGACGTCAAGATACTATTAAGAACATTGGTTATTTGTGGCAGCCAAAGATGAATATTTATTATGTCGCTGCAAAAGAGACAATGCAAGCGGGTTTATTGCCAAGAATTTTAGCTTATGTTGGGGCAATTACTGTTGAGAGAACCTGGCGTGCTAAAGGTGTAGATGTTGTTGAAAAACGTGATGTTAACCCAAATGACACCGAAAATATTAGAATCGCACTAAATGATGGTTGGGTAATTACGTTTCCGCAAGGAACTACAAAATCATTTAAGCCCGTTCGTAAAGGAACCGCACATATTATCAAGCAGCATAAACCAATCGTAATTCCTATTGTTATTGATGGTTTCCGTCGTTCGTTTGACAAAAAGGGTTTGCGAATGAAGAAAAAAGGAATTCTGCAATCCTTCATTATCAAAGAACCTCTTGATATTGATTATGAAAATGATACCATCGAAGAAATTGTAGAAAAAGTAGAATTTGCCATTGAACAACATCCATCATTTTTAAAAGTAATTCCGGCCGAAGAAATCAAAGTAGAGGAAGAACTTAATGAAATGAGAAGATGGAGTTATAAAGCATCAGAAGAAAATTAGACTTTAAAATATTTGTTTCAAGTTTCAGGTTTCAAGTTTTTGCAAGAAAAACTTAGAGACTTAACGTCTCAGTACCTTAGCAACTTCAAAAGAAACCTTTGAACCTTTGTCCCTCTGCAACTTTGAGCCTTCCTTAAAAATCTATCTTCTTCAACTCGTTATAATTTGCATATAATCTGCGTAATAAAGTTCCGTAAAGCAATCTGTAGAAACACCAGAATAGTCCGAAGAAACCTAATATAACAAGAATTAAAATTCCGATAGTTACAAACATTGCTTTTCCGTTTATGGCTAATTTTTCTCTTAAAAATGCCATATCAGGATTGTAGACAAATGCAATGAAAAAACTTAAAATAGCAGTTACTACAATCATTCCCAGATTGTACCAAACATAATATTGTACCGTTTTTCGGGTTCTTAAAATAGCTTTCATTAAAGACTTTGTAGCAACTGTCGTCGAAATTGTTTTGTAGTTTTTGTAGAAAATGTAAACAAAAATCAACACTACGACATAATTGAAGTAAGTTAAAAACTCGAGAGCCGTAACAATTTCCGGATGATTTATTTTTTGTAAAACATCATCGGTATTGATAAATAGATTTGAAAAAGTCCAAAAAGAAACCTCCAAAATGCTAATAATCAAAATCCACTTCACGATCGAAGATGATTTTTTGTGAATCATTTTGTAAATCTCCTTTTCAGAAACTTGTTCAAAAGAATCCGAGTTCTTTTTCCAGTCTTTTTTTAGTAAATCCAGTTCTTTCATAATAATTTTTAAGGATTTAGTATTTTTTTAAGTTTCCCTTTAATTCTGTTCATTTTCACACGCGCATTCACTTCGCTGATTCCTAAGGTTTCGGCTATTTCTTGATAATCTTTGTCTTCTAAATACATAAAAACTAATGCTTTTTCAATGTCATTAAGCTGATAAACGGCTTTATACATCAATTTAATCTGTTCTTCCTCTTCATAATTGTAATCAACATCTTTTACAAAATGCTGATGGCTTTCATATTCTACTGTCGATACGGTTCTTTTGGTTTTTCGGTATAGTGTTATGGCGGTATTTAAGGCAACGCGATAGGTCCAGGTAGAAAATTTACTATCGCCTCTAAATTTAGGATACGCCTTCCATAATTGTATGGTAATTTCCTGAAACAAGTCTTTGTGAGCATCTTCGCCATCAGTATATAATCTACAAATCTTGTGGATTATATTCTGATTTGCCTGCAATTGCGTAACAAATGACTGTTCTAGATTTTCGCTCATAATATATTAGTACTACTGAAACTAATTTTGTTACAGTGAATTGTTTTTTTTTTTTTTTTTAGGTTTTGCAACGTATTAATTTTTTTGCCACAGATTAATGGGATTAAAAGGATTTTTCCTTAAGCCTCTATAATTTGCAAAAAAAAACTTTGATAAAAAATCATTAAAATCTTTTTAATCTGTGGCAAAAAAACATCTGTGTTAATGTGTATAATCCGCAAAATCTGTGGGCAATTTTTATAAAGGTCGGGTTTTGTAATAATTCACTGTCAGATCTATAAATTTGCTGTAACTATCCATACCGTCTTTTTGATTGTTTGTTTTTAGGAAATTATCATAGAATATTTCAAATCCGGTTTCGATAGGAGTTTGGTACTTTTTCCAGAAATCATAGCTTTCCTGATAGTTTTTCAAAATTCCGTCATGAACAGATTTTTTCAATTGCTGAAATATTTTTTCGTTCTTAAACTTCCAGATGCTTAGGCAATAATGTAGCATAAAACTGTATCCTGAGTATTTATAATATAAATCATTGTTTTTTAAATTAGCTAAAACTCCAATGAAATTACATTCGCTTTCGCTGGCAAAACCCATTTGATGTGCCATTTCGTGACAACTTGTAAGCGGGAAATTATACATTGGCAATAAGTCGTTTACCTGCGCTTCATTTGTAAATGGATTTAAATAGCCACCAAAACCCATATACGTCAAAGGCAAGCTAAAAAGAGATTTTTTGACACTTAAGATTTCATATTTAAAAAACGAATGTTCATGGGTAAGATTTTTATAACCATTTAAATTCATTTGAAAAGCTTCATTTTGCGAATAAGGAAAAACGATTTTAGAACTATCGTTTTTAGTAATTTGAAATTGAATTTCGTTTGTTTTTGTAATTAATTTTTTAGTGAAAGCTAATAATTCGGCATCAGAATATTCTCGTTGAATATCCATTTTTTCAAAAAGAGGCTCTCTGTAATAATTCAATGCCCAAAAAACATGAAAGAAAAAGTAAAATATCGAAAGAACACTTAATATTTTTAAGAGATGATCTTTCCATTGTAATTTCCAGGTTTTTCTGGTTTTCCAAATCCATCTGATCAGGAATAAAATCAAAATGGAGTAAATAAGATCTCCCACCGAAAAAGGAATTTTACCTAGGATGATTCTTGAAAAATGTGATAATTTTAAATAAAATCCATTGCTGTAAACGTTTTCAACGAATTCCGGAAAGTACCGAAGAATTCTTAGGACAATAATTTGAATTAATAGAAATAGGGGAAGGACGTGTTTTTGTTTCACGGTTTTACTTTTGGGTTAAAAATAATAATTAAAATAGTTGTTTAGTTTATTTTTTTTAAAATAAAAGAATGATGATAGAAAATATTTTTGATACGAATGTACCGTTAGGTACAATTGATTGGTAATTATTGTCTTTTTAATTTTGTGTGGTTATAATTTGTGCTAATTCGTGGAATTCGTGGCTGAAAAAGCATTTAAACTTTGTAACTTTGGGGCTCTTAATTGTTAAACTTCAAACAAGATATAATGAGTCAGGAAATAAGAAATCTGGAGCCTAAAGCGCTATGGAATAAGTTTGCGGATTTAAACGCAGTTCCACGTCCGTCAAAGAAAGAAGAGCGTGTGATCGAGTTCATGAAGGACTTTGGAAATAGCTTAGGTTTAGAAACTTTTGAAGACGAAATTCGAAATGTGATTATCCGTAAACCGGCAACTCCGGGAATGGAAAACCGTAAAGCAATTGTAATGCAGGGACACCTTGATATGGTGCACCAAAAAAATGCAGATACCGTTTTTGATTTCGATACCCAAGGAATTGATATGTATGTAGATGGTGACTGGGTTCGCGCTCGTGGTACAACACTTGGTGCTGATAACGGACTTGGAGTAGCGACAATTATGGCTGTTTTAGAAAGTAAAGATATTCCGCATCCAGCAATTGAAGCGTTGTTTACAATCGACGAAGAAACAGGAATGACAGGAGCTTTAAACTTAAAAGGAGGAATTCTTCAAGGTCAGATTCTTTTGAATTTAGATACAGAAGAAGATGACGAAATTGATATAGGTTGTGCTGGTGGAATCGATGTAACAGCTACAAGAACCTATCATGAAGAAGAAGTTCCGGAAGGATCTGTTGGACATATTATTACTGTAAAAGGTTTAAATGGTGGACATTCAGGAATGGATATCAATAAAGGTCTAGGAAACGCTAATAAAATTATGAACCGTTTATTGTTTGATGCTTTTGAAAACTTTGGTTTGCAAGTAGCAGAAATTAACGGCGGAAGTTTACGAAATGCGATCCCAAGAGAAAGCGTTGCAAAAGTAATTATTTCTGAAATGTTTGATGAAGCGTATATTTTTGATATGCAGGAAATTATCAATGATATTAAAGCTGAATATAAAACGACTGAACCAAATCTTACTATTGAAATCGTAAAATGCGATTTACCGGCAAAAGTTATGGATTTGGGTGTTCAGGAAGGTATTATTCGTGCTATTTATGCAGCTCACAATGGAGTTTACAGAATGAGCGCTGATATGGCTGATTTAGTTGAAACTTCAAATAACATTGCAAGAGTTATTGTAAAAGACGGTGAAATATCTGTTGGATGTTTAACACGTTCTTCTGTTGAAACTTCAAAATTTGATTTGGCAAATTCTCTTCGTTCTGCTTTTGAGTTAGTAGGTTGCGAAGTAGAACTTTCAGGTTCTTATCCAGGTTGGACACCAAATGTAAAATCTGAAATTCTGGATACTTTGGTAGGAATTTATGAGAAACAAAATAATGAGAAACCAAAAGTTGTTGCTTGTCACGCTGGTTTAGAATGCGGAATTTTGGGAACAAATTATCCTGATATGGATATGATCTCTTTCGGACCAACCATTCACGGAGCACACTCTCCTGATGAAAGAGCGAGTATTTCTTCAGCTCAGAAATATTGGAAATTTGTATTAGAAATTCTTTCGAATATTCCGGTTAAATAGTCACAGTATTCAGTCACAGTCTCAGTATTCAGTTTTAAAGAACTGCAAACTGAGACTGTAAACTGAGACTGAAAATTAATCTCTTTTTGGAGAATTTTTCTTTTCTCTCTTTTCTTCTTTCTTTTCTTTAGCCGTTTTTAACGGTTCTTTTTTTGTCGTCTTTTTTGCATCTTGACTCTTTGCCATAATATTTTGATTTAGATAATTAATTTATTTTCAAGTAAATATAAGTTCAATTTTTGGTTTATGTTAATTATTTTTGCTGATACACTTCAATTGAGTCTTTCGCAAGCCTTTCTTTTAGCCACAATTTCATCTTTTGTTGTGTTTGTAAATCCATACCTTTTTTGCTTTGATAAAGAATTACCGGGATCATTTTAGTCTTATTTGCTTCGTTTTCAATTGTATAATTCCCAATTGCCAAAGAAGTTACTGTTGGAAACAATATTTTGACTTCGGCACTAATTTGATTGTTGTTGAATTGATATTGTGATAATTGAGTTCGAAGATTGTTGATTACAATATCTTTTTGATCTACAATACTTTGATTGCTGTTAATTTGATTCATAATATCTTTTCTTAAATTGACAGTATCTTGTCTGATAATCAATTTTGTGTTTGCTAAATCATAATTGACTAGTTTTTTATTAAGATCAACAATTTCTGTATCACTGAATTTTTTGGCTAAAAAAGCCAATTCAATCCTTTTTGGATCTGTATTGTATCTGATTTTTTTATAGATAATAGGATAATCGTTATCGAGAAATTCTTTTTGTATAAAAATTTCTGTTTTTGAATTATAGCTTTTTTGAATGTATAATTGGTACGCAAAAAAGATACTTGGAATAATTAAAAGCAAAATTAGAATGGTAACACCATATTTTACTCGTTTTTGATGTTTTAGATCTAATTGTTTCGCAATTGGATAGTTCAAATATTTTACGATTACAAAAGTGGCAATACAAATAAATACACAATTGATGGTGTAAAGGTATAATGCACCAAAAAAGTAGAGATAATTTCCTAAAGCAAGTCCATATCCAGCTGTACAAAGCGGAGGCATCAAAGCAGTTGCAATGGCGACACCAGGAATTGGGTTTCCTTTTTCGACACGAGTTACAGCAATTACGCCTACTAAACCTCCAAAAAAGGCAATTAAAATGTCATAAATGTTTGGAGAAGTTCTGGCTAATAATTCTGATTGAGCTTCTTTAAAAGGGCTTATATAAAAATAAATTGCCGAAGTAGTTAAACTAACAACAGTTGCGATCAATAAATTTTTGACTGATTTTTTTACAAGTTCAAAATCATACATTCCTAAACCAAAACCAGCGCCTACAATTGGACCCATTAATGGCGAAATTAACATGGCGCCAATAATGACGGCGGTCGAATTTACATTTAATCCTACTGAAGCAATAATAATAGCACAAGCTAAGATCCAGATATTAGATCCTCTAAAGGATATGGCACTTGTGATGTTTTCTATTACTAGTTTTTTATTTTCTTCGCCTTTGTGAAGATCAATAAAGCTTAGGATTTTTTGCGTAATATCTGTCATTGTATTTTGTGTGATTATAATCGGAATCTAGATTTTGATGGTAGTATGGAAATCTAATTTACTTAAAAAAAACGTTAAAGCCTAGATTTATTAAGCTAAGTATTGAAATGCATGAAAAATTTGCAGGTTCAGTATTTCTAAAAAGGCATAAAAAAATCCTCAACTTTAAGATTGAGGATTTGTGTATTTTGATTTAAAAGTAAAGTTTAATTCCTTTTTAGTACTTTATATTGTTCATAACAACCACTAATGGCATCCATAATTTGCAAATCATTTGCTGTTTGTATAAAAGAATCAGAATAATTACAACGCTGCAAAATTTCAGGAATTTCGTCTTTGCTAATGCCTAAAAGTACTGAGATAGTTTCGCGATCATACTTTGATTCTAATAAATTTCGAATAGTATCATCTTTCTTCATTTCCTTTAGTTTTTTGAGTTCTTTTCCGTTTTTTCCAAAGAAACCATAAAGTACATCGGCAGGATTAAAGATAGATCCTAATACTTTTCCAAAAGCATTTGGCGAATATTCACCAGCTTCATAACCTTGTGTAAGGCCTGAAATACTGTAACGATAATTTTCTTTAGTTGGAATTAATTTTGAATCGACTTCAAGATAACCGGTTAGGTTAAAAGGAGCAATGATTACTTCTTCAAGCGCAATTGCTTTTTCGGTAAGTTGAATTCGCGTTACTTTGTTTTTTATCCAGTCGTTTGTAACTCTAACCCGTAAAGATTGAAATCCAAGTATAGAAAAATGAATAGTATCATTTGGCTGTACGTCAATTTCAAAATATCCTTTAGCATCAGACATAGCACCTCGTACTTTGTTTGTGTTAATGACATTTACGTTAGGAAGAGGTTGTTTGCTATTATCGTTAATGATGTAGCCGGAAACTCTTTGCGGAACTGTAGATTCTGTGTCTTGTGCAAAACCAACGGCTGATAATAGTGTAAAAAAGAAAATTGCGAAATATTTCATATCCTGATTTAAAGCTCTAAAAGTAGTAAATCGGGATTAAATATTTTGCAGTCTTCGAATATAATTATAAGAAAATTAACAAAGGCAGCAGTGTTGCTTTTAGTATTTAAATAAAAAGTGATAAGGAAGATTAAATTACATTGTTTTAGATTACAAAACTCATTTAGAGAGCGTAAGATTCTTAATGAAAAAAAAATCCCAAATTCCAATTATGTCTGGAATTTGGGATTTTGTATTTTAAGATATTAAATTATTAATCTCTTCTTGGCCTTCTTGGTCTTGGTGAATCACCAAAGCTTTCAGAACGTCTTGGAGCTCTGTCTGAACTTCCTTCGCTTCTTGGAGCTGAACTTCTAAAACCACCTTCTCTTTTTGGAGCAGATGAATTTCTGTCGCTTCTGAAGCCACCTTCTCTAGGAGCAGAGTTTCTGTCGCTTCTGAAGCCTCCACCACCAGAACCTTCACGTCTTGGAGCAAAACCTCCTTCACGTCTTGGTCCTCCAGAACTACGACCTCCGCCGCTACGTCCGTTATGGTCACGTCTTCCTCCGCCGTCATTTTTAGAAATTTCAACATTAATACGACGTCCTTCTAATTGTACGTTGTTTAATACTTCCATAACTTTATCAGTGTGTTCAGGATCAGTGTTAAAGAAAGAGAAACCTTCTTTTACATCTACTTTGAAAACGTCATCACGACCTAAGTCTAATGTTTCTTTCAAGTAATCTTTAAGTGACATCCAATCGAAGTTGTCTCTTGAACCGATGTTTACAAAATAACGAACTGCTCCGTTATTATTGAATTCTCTTGGTTCAGAATCAGTTCTTTCACGTCTTTCAGAACCTGAAGACTGATTAGAGATATCTCTGTTCTTTTTGTAGTAAGCAATAAAACGGTTAAATTCTACTGAAACCATTTTCTTAATCAACTCTTCTTTAGATAAACCTTCAAGAACATTGTTGATAGCTGGTAAATAGTTGTCAATTTCGTGATCAACTTCAGTATCTTTAATTTTGTTTGCTAAGTGCAATAATTGAATTTCGCAGATTTCGATTCCAGAAGGAATAGATTTCTCTTCGAATTTTTGTTTGATGATTCTTTCGATAGAAGAAATTTTACGCAACTCACTTTTTGTAACAATTACAATAGAAGTTCCTAATTTTCCAGCTCTACCTGTACGTCCTGAACGGTGATTGTAAGTTTCAATTTCGTCAGGAAGTTGGTAATTTACTACGTGAGTAATATTATCAACGTCAATACCACGTGCAGCAACGTCAGTAGCAACAAGCATCTGAATTTGTCTTCCACGGAAAGATTTCATTACACCATCACGTTGCGCCTGAGATAAATCTCCGTGCAATGCAGCAGCGCTGTATCCATCTTCAATTAGTTTTTCAGCTACAGCTTGTGTATCTCTTTTAGTACGACAGAAAACCACAGAAAAGATATCTGGATTTGCATCGGCTAAACGTTTTAAAGCTTCGTAACGGTCACGTGCATTTACTAAGTAAAATTCGTGAGAAACTGTTGCAGAACCTGAATTTTTGGCTCCAACAGTAATTTCAACTGGTTCGCTCATGAATTGCTTTGCAATTCTTGCAACCTCTTGTGGCATAGTTGCAGAGAACAACCATGTACTTTTTTGATCTGGAGTATCTGATAAAATAGATACGATGTCTTCATAGAATCCCATGTTCAACATCTCATCAGCTTCATCAAGAATACAGTAATCTATATTTTTAATGTTAACTAAACCTCTGTTGATCATGTCTTGCATTCTCCCCGGAGTTGCCACAATAATTTGTGCACCTCTTTTAATTTCTCTGGCTTGCTCTGTAATACTAGCCCCGCCGTAAACTGCTACCACATTAATACCTTTTTCGTATTTTGAGTAGTTTTTAAGTTCGTTGGTAATCTGTAAACAAAGTTCTCGTGTTGGCGATAAAACTAATGCTTGTGTGTTTCTATTGTCAGCATCAATTTTTTGAATTAGCGGAAAACCGAAAGCTGCCGTTTTCCCTGTCCCTGTCTGAGCCAACGCAACCATATCTGTGTCTTTTTCCAATAATAGGGGAATCGCCTTTTCCTGTACCTCTGACGGATTTTCAAATCCTAGATCTAAAATCGCCTTCAGTAACGATTCATTCAATCCTAATTGTTCAAATTTATTCATATGTGTTTTTAAAATAGGGTGCAAAATTACTGTTAATTATTCAGATAAACTAATGCTATTTTAAGAATTATGTATTTGTTATGATTTGATTATCAAAAAGTTATGTTTATCGTAAAATGAATTTCATTAGAAATTAGAGAAATTTCGACAAAAAAGCGTCGTGAAATATAAAATTTAGGTTATAAAATGTTTTATTTTAAACAATTATTTTGTTGTATTCAGAAAATCAATCAGTTGCTGAGTTGCTTTTCCGCGATGACCAATTTTATTTTTGATTTCTAAAGGTAATTCGGCAAAAGTTTCGGTATAATTTTCAGGTTGAAATATTGGATCATATCCAAAACCTTGATTTCCTGTTTTTTCCAAAGTAATATTACCTTTAACGATTCCGGTAAATAAATGTTGTTCTCCTTTTATATTTAAAGCGATAACGGTCTTGAACTGTGCGCTGCGATCTGATTTATCTTTTAAAGCGTTTAAAAGTTTATTCATATTATCATCAGCATTACGTTGTTTGCCTGCATATCTTGCCGAATATACGCCTGGTTCTCCATTTAAAGCCGTAACTTCAAGACCAGAATCATCTGCAAAACAATCGTATCCATATTTTTCGGTAACGTAATTGGCTTTCAAAATGGCATTTCCTTCAATAGTATCAGCAGTTTCTTCTATTTCTTCAAAACATCCAATATCCTCAAGACTTAATAATTGTATTGATCCGTTTAGGATAGTTTGAATTTCTGTGATTTTATTTTGATTGTTTGATGCGAAAACGAGTTTCATAATATTGAATTTAAAGGTACGATTATTTTTGAAATACAAATTTAGAATTCTTTCAATACTAAAAGCAAAAGCAATTCCAAAAGTATAGGCCAGAATATCACTCCACAGAAAACCTTGTCCAAGAACATATCTCCCAAAAAGAGTTTTTCGAAGTTCTATTATCCAGTTTTCCTGATAAAGTTGTAAAAATTCGATACCATAACATATTAATAAGGAAGTAATTATAACGTGTAAGGCTTTTTTATCTGTAAATATGATTCGTGCCAATAAATAAATCATAACTGCGTATAGGAAATCGCCAATCCACAAAGGAATAAAGGAGATTTTTCTTGAAAGGATTCCAAGAAGAATGATGAAGATGAAAACTAAGAAATACTGGATTCTTGATTTTTTCAAGTGCAGGAAGGTTTTGTTTAAAAGCAAAGGTATATCAAATCTTTATTATTTGTAGATACTGATGATCTCCCTTCCTCTTTGTCAAAGTTTTAAACTTTGACAAAGAGGATCGTGGAAAAAGAGTAAAATAAAATACATTTTTAGGGAACGAAAAATACAAAGACTAAAATAAGTTTACTTTATTTAATAAATTTATAGATTCTATAAACTTCTATCAAAAATAACTACATGAATACAAGATTTACTCCACTGATTCTGACTTTGTTTCTTTTGGGAAATATAGGTTATTCTCAAAAAAATAATTCATTTAATATTAAGAAACAGTTTGAATATTGTGAAAATCAGGCTTCACAGACTTTAAAAGTGATTCCAAATGATGGAACTTCTCCAAGAAGTATCCCAACAGGAAGTAAAGAATGGAAATTTGTTGATTATAAAGATTGGACAAGTGGTTTTTGGCCGGGAGAATTGTGGTATTTATACGAAGCGACAGGAGATAAAAAATGGGAAAAAGAAGCAGACAAATTCAGCCAATTTTTAAAGCCATTGTCAGTTAGCAAAGCAAACGATCATGATTTGGGTTTTCAGATTTTTAATAGTTTTGGAAACGGATATCGATTGACTAAGAATCCGGCATATAAAGATATTATTCTTAAAACGGCCGATACTCTGGCAACGCTTTTTAATCCAAAAGTTGGAACTATTTTGTCATGGCCACACAATAAATACGGAGGACATAATACTATTATTGATAATATGATGAATCTGGAATTGCTTTTTTGGGCTTCTAAAAACGGCGGAAATAAAAAGCTTTATGATATTGCCGTAAAACATGCCGAAACGACTATGAAAAATCATTTTAGACCTGATAACTCATCTTATCACGTATTGATTTATGATTATGAAACCGGAAAGAAAATAAAAGGAATAACTGCTCAGGGTTACAGTGATGATAGTATGTGGGCGAGAGGTCAGGCTTGGGCTATTTACGGTTTTACAATGGTTTACAGAGAAACAAAAGATCCTAAATTTTTAGATTTTGCCCATAAAGTGGCACGTGTATATTTGGATAGATTAACAACAGATGATTTAATTCCGTATTGGGATTTTAATGCGCCTGGAATTCCAAATGAACCAAGAGACGCTTCTGCGGCAGCGATCGTATCTTCGGCACTTATTGAGTTGAGTTCTTTTACAAAAGATAAAACTCTGAAAAACGAGTATCTGATAAAATCTAAAAAAATGATTGTTTCACTTTCAAATCATTATCAAAGCCACGACGTTAATTCGGCATTCTTAATGCATTCAACAGGACATAAACCTGCCGGAAGCGAAATAGATTGTTCTATAAATTATGCAGATTATTATTATCTTGAAGCACTTTTAAGACTTCAGAAACTAAAATAAAATTGATATAAATATTATGACTAGAAAAATAAGCCAAATTTCGTTTGCTATTATGGTTGTTTTGATGCTGATTAGCTGTAAAAACACGAAACAAAAATTGCAGGAATATGTTGTTTCTTATAATGCTGAGGCCAAAAGTTTTAAGAGTGATCATGTGACGCTTACAACTGCCAGAGGATATATAAATGACAATAAAATTGAATTGCGATTTGAAACTGATTTAAAACAAGAAGAATCAAATAAAGCAGCTTCGATTGTAGCGTTTCCTAAGTTGTTAATCGATATGATAAAAAAGAATCAGATTCCTAAAGAATTAATTGAAGAAGGAGTACAATTTGATGTCTATTTTTTAGCCAATGACAACACTGTTCTGGCAAAAAAGATAATTAATAAGGAAGAATTGATTGAGTTAATGAAATAATAACTCAGATTTATATTTATTAAAAGCCTCTTTGAAATTTAACA
This sequence comes from uncultured Flavobacterium sp., assembly GCF_963422545.1. NCBI lineage: Bacteria > Pseudomonadati > Bacteroidota > Flavobacteriia > Flavobacteriales > Flavobacteriaceae > Flavobacterium > uncultured Flavobacterium sp. The sequence continues at coordinate 8,123 of NZ_OY730255.1, read as the reverse complement.
AAGAGGCTTTTTTTTTCATTAATGCTTGGTTACATTTGTTAGAATATCTGGGAAATAAGAATCTGATAAATTGGCAAATTCGTCGCCTCGCATAAAGATATTAATATCAACATCAGAGAAACTTTTCTTGCCGGCTGCGGCCAGAAGTTCATTAGCGGCATGTAGCGTATTTTTATGAAAATGATAAACACGATCTGATTTATCAGTCACAACAAGACCTTTCATAAGCATTTTGTTTTGTGTTGCAACTCCGGTTGGGCATTCGTTATTATGACAACGCAAAGCCTGAATACAGCCTAACGAAAACATAAAACCACGTGCACTATTACACATATCTGCTCCTAAAGCGATAGCGTGTAAAATAGAATATCCTGAAATAATTTTTCCACTACCAATAATGCGTATTTTATCGCGAATATTTAATCTAACCAATGTTTTGTTTACAAAGATTAAAGCGGGCTCAAAAGGCATTCCAACGCCGTCTGCAAATTCCAGCGGAGCAGCTCCTGTTCCTCCTTCGGCGCCATCAACAGTTATAAAATCAGGATAGATATCTTCGGCAATCATTTCGTGACAAATTGATTCAAATTCGGCAGTGTTTCCAATACATAGTTTGAATCCAATAGGTTTTCCGTTTGATAATTCACGCAATTGGGCAATAAAATGAATAAGTCCTTTACCGTCTGAGAAAGCATGATGACCAGGAGGAGAAAGAATCATTGTATGCGGTTCAACACCTCTTATTTTTGCAATCTGTTGCGTATTTTTGGCTGCCGGAAGTACACCGCCATGACCTGGTTTTGCACCTTGCGAAAGCTTAATTTCAATCATTTTTACGTTTGGAAGATTGGCTTTTTCTGAGAATTTTTCAGGATCAAAATTTCCCTCAGAATTTCGGCATCCAAAATATCCTGTTCCAATTTGCCAGGTAATATCTCCGCCGCCGGCAAGATGAAATTCGGTTAAACCGCCTTCTCCCGTATTTTGATAGAAGTTTCCTTTTTGAGCACCAATATTTATGGCACGAACAGCATTTTCGCTTAATGAGCCAAAACTCATAGCAGAAACATTAAATAAAGAAGCAAGGTAGGGTTGTTTACAATCTTTTCCTCCAACTAATACACGAGGTAATTCTTCGTTTACTTTTGCCGGAAAAATAGAATGTTTTATTCCTTCATAATTATCATGATTTAAGACTTGTTGTGTTCCAAAAGGCGTGCTTGAATCGATATTTTTGGCTCTTTGGTATACTAAAGAACGTTGATTTCTCGAGAAAGGTCTTCCGTCAGTAGATCTTTCAATAAAATATTGCTGAATTTCAGGAGCAATCATTTCAAATAAATATCTGAAATAACCCAAAACAGGAAAGTTTCTTAAAATTGCATGTTTTTTTTGAAGTGTATTATAAACTCCAATAACCAAAAGTATCGGAATAATAATAACGAGTAAAAAACCACGCTTGGTGTAAAGGTAAATTGCAAGAACAATTAGAAACAATAATAAGCCATAGATGAAGAATTTTTTTCTCATGCTTTTTTTTAATTTTAATATATAATAATTTGATAATTAATTGAATCGTAATCTGACATAAACATGTTTAATTCCTTTTTTATCAGATTCTCTTTCGTCGATTTCAAGAATGTCGGTTAAAGATTTTAACATTGGTGTAAGCTTTGAAAAACCATAATTTCTAGGGTCAAATTCGGGTTTCTTCTTAACGATTAAGTTTCCAACATCGCCTAAAAATGCCCAGCCATCGTCGTCTTCAATATCTTCAATAGTGGCTTCAATAAGTTCAATGGTTTGTTTGTCTATTTTATGTAATGCTTTTTCGGCTGGTTTTTCAATAGGTTTTTTAGCATCTGCAGCAGTAGTTGCTTTTGGTTTTTTCTTCTGGATTGCGCCATCCAAAACCTCAATATAAATAAACCTGTCACAAGCCACTATAAAAGAGTTTGGCGTTTTCTTTTCACCAATGCCTATAACTTTCATACCAGATTCACGAAGGCGAATTGCCAGACGAGTAAAATCGCTATCGCTTGAAACAATGCAAAATCCATCAAGTTTACCTGAATAAAGTAAATCCATTGCATCAATAATTAGAGCAGAATCTGAGGAGTTTTTCCCAACTGTGTAACTGTATTGTTGAATAGGAGTAATGGCATGTTCTAGTAAAACACCTTTCCAGCCATTAGCATTCGGTTTAGTCCAGTCTGCATAGATACGTTTTGTAGTTGGTGTTCCAAATTTTGTTATTTCTTCCATCATACCTTTTACGTTGCTGTAGGGCACGTTGTCGGCATCAATAAGAACGGCTAATTTTAAATCTTTTGAGTTGCTTAAAGCCATTATTTTGGTGTTAGAATTTATGATTCATTTTTTAAAAATGCTTCTAAAATTACTAAAAATAAAACAATTCCAGTCGTTTCATCTGAATTTATAACAGGTATAAATTATGAAATTTTATGACCAAGATTTTTCTTTATTAAGAAAAAAGTCTCATAATGTATTCTTTTAACTTAAAAAAAAGTGAATCGACAATTTTGATCATAATCATTTTAAATAATTATGATACCATAGAATAAATATTTATTTTTGCACCCTGTTTAAATTAAAATTATTACTTCAAAATATATTTATGGTAAAAGATTTATTCGAAAGAATTCAAGACAATAAAGGACCATTAGGAAAATGGGCTTCTCAAGCTGAGGGCTATTATGTTTTCCCAAAGTTAGAAGGTGAGTTAGGTCCTAGAATGACATTTCACGGAAAAAATATTTTAAACTGGAGTTTAAATGATTATTTAGGATTAGCAAATCATCCAGAAGTTCGTCAGGCAGATACAGATGCAGCAATTCAATTTGGTGCAGCATATCCAATGGGAGCTCGTATGATGTCTGGTCATACAAAATACCACGAACAATTAGAAGAAGAATTGGCTGCTTTTGTAATGAAAGAATCAGCTTATTTATTGAATTTTGGATACCAGGGTATGGTGTCTATTATTGATGCTTTGGTTACAAAAAATGACATTATTGTTTATGATGTCGATTCACATGCTTGTATTATTGATGGTGTTCGTTTGCACATGGGTAAACGTTTTACATACAAACACAATGATCTTGAAAGTATGGAGAAAAACCTGCAGCGTGCTACTAAAATGGCTGAAGAAACAGGTGGAGGAATTCTTTTTATTACTGAAGGTGTTTTTGGAATGCGTGGTCAACAAGGAAAATTAAAAGAAATTGTTGCTTTAAAACAAAAATACAATTTCCGTTTGTTAGTTGATGATGCACACGGTTTTGGTACACTTGGTAAAACAGGTGCCGGAGCAGGTGAGGAGCAGGGAGTTCAGGATGATATTGATGTTTACTTCTCTACTTTTGCAAAATCTATGGCTAATATTGGTGCCTTTGTTGCTGCAGATAAAACGGTTATCGATTATTTAAAATATAATTTGCGTTCGCAAATGTTTGCAAAAGCGTTACCAATGATCCAAACAATCGGTTCATTGAAACGTTTAGAATTATTGCGTAATTCATCTGAAATCAAAGATAAACTTTGGGAGAATGTAAATGCATTACAAAACGGTTTAAGAGAAAAAGGATTTAATATTGGAGATACAAATACTTGTATTACACCAGTTTACTTAGAAGGAAGTATTCCTGAAGCGATGGTAATGGTGAATGATTTAAGAGAAAATTATGGTATTTTCCTTTCTATCGTGGTGTATCCGGTAATTCCAAAAGGAATTATTTTGTTAAGAATGATTCCAACAGCTTCTCATACTTTAGCAGATATTGATGAAACACTGACTGCTTTTGAAGCAATCCGTGAGAAATTAGTAAGCGGAACTTATAAAGAAATTGCAAGCAGAACTACTGTTGATGTTTCGTAAGTGAATATAAAATAAATTTCCTTAACTGGGAATTGTGTAAAAAAATCCATTCGTTATGCGAATGGATTTTTTTATTAAGTTAAATTTATACTTCTAAACCATAGTAAAAATAGCATTATGAAAAAAGTATTAGCAATAACCGTAATTTTTTTAGTTGTTTTAGTTTCTTGTAAAAAGAAAGAATCTGTACCCGAAATTGCTCCAAATCCATCAAAAGAAGCTGAAATTGCAAAGCCTTCAGGAGATCAGTGTTTTGCTTTTTCAAAAGACAGTAGTACTATCGAGTTAAGTTTTAATGTAGACTCACATCAGGAAGTAAAAGGAAAATTGAGTTATAATTTGTATGGAAAAGATAAAAATGAAGGAACTTTAACAGGGAAAATAAAAGGAGATACGCTAATTGCAGATTATACTTTTATGTCAGAAGGAATTTATTCTGTTAGAGAAGTTGCTTTTCTTCAAAAAGACGGAACTTATATAGAAGGTTATGGAGATGTTACGGACAAAAATGGAAAAGTAACTTTTAAGGATAAAAAGAAACTAAAGTTTGAGTCGAAAATGATCCTAACAAAAGTAGATTGTAAAGTAGAATAGAATTAAATAAAAAATCCATCTGTTTTAAGCGGATGGATTTTTTATTTTTATAAAGAAATAATAAATTGTAAGTTTATTTCTTGGATTTAATTTTATCTAAATAATCACTAGAATTGCCATTCCAGTAGCATTTTATGCAACGTTGATTAGCAAATTCGTGTTTACAATTTTTATATCCATATAGAATAGATGAACACTCAGGACATAAATTTTCCATTAGTGCAGATTCTTTATAGAATTCACTTTTGCATTCATCACAAGTTTTAATGGTGGACATATTTTATATTGTTAACTGTAGCTGAAAACTGAATACTTTTTTAAAGATATTTTAAATATGTTTTTCTTTGACAGTGAACCTTTGGGTCAAAGTTTTTCCATATTAAATGAATTGCTGTATTCTCAGCTAGTTCCGGAGTTCTGATGCAATTCTGAATTCCTTTTTCTGAGAAAGTTTTATAATATTCATCAAAGATAATTGCCGTAACACCTTTGTTTTGGTAATCAGGATGAACTCCGATAAGGTAAAAAACAACGTCCTTACTCTTTTTACGGGCTCTTAATAAGTGAATAAATCCAAACGGAAATAATTTTCCTTTAGCTTTCTGTAAAGCTTCAGAAAAACTTGGCATTACAATACTAAAAGCGACTAAATTATCATCTTTATCAACTACAAATTTGATATATTCGGGATTGATAAAACTAATGTATTTCTTTTTAAAATATTCTTTCTGAACATCTGTAATGGCTACAAACGAGGCTAAACTTGCATAAGATTCATTAAACAAATCAAACATTTTGTCAACATGTGGCATAATGTCTTTTGTTTTGGTAAAAGTAAGGGCTCTAAGCTCGTAACGCTTTTTGATTAAGGCTTGTGCTTTTAAGAAGAATTCTGGTTTAACATTAGAGAACGGAAAAATATTTTCGAGATATTCCTTCTCAATCTGAAAGCCTAATTGTTCTAAATGAGTTACATAATACGGATTATTATACCAGGTAATCATGGTTCCCATTTGGTCATAACCCGCAGTAAGAACACCAACTTTGTCCAGATTTGAAAATCCCATTGGACCTTCAACATGCTCCAGATTGTGTTGTCTGCCAAGTTCATATACCTTCTCAAGCAAAGCTTTTGTAACTTCTATATCATCAATAACATCAAACCAGCCAAAACGAACTTTTCTTTTATGCTGATTATTAACTTCTGACCAATTTATGATAGCTGTAACACGACCAACAATTTCATTGTTTTTGTAAGCGACATAAAAATAGGCTTCGGCATTATCAAAAGCTGGGTTCTTTGTTTTGTCAAATGATTCTAATTCATCTGCAATAATAGGCGGAACCCAATATGGATTGTCTCTGTATAATGAAAACGGGAATTTAATATATTCGGTTAGTTCTTTTTTGGTTTTAGCTTCTTTTATTGTAATCATTCAGTTGGTATTATAAAATGTCTCTTTGGGAGAAAATTGTTATTATGTTGTTATTCGTATTTAGCTTTGCGTTTTCTTTCTTTTGCCTGATAATCGATTTCTTTTTTGTCTAATTCGTTATCCTTATTCTTTTTAGCTTTTTCGTTGTTTTTGAATTCTACTATTTTCTCTTTGTAACGCCCGTCATAACGCCAGGAAACCCCAACTCCTCCATATAATATAGAAGGTGTGTTTTTGAAGTTAGTACTTATTGATGCATCAACCTGAAGGTTAGAATTAATTAAATAAGCTGCTCCTCCACGAATAATGGCATCACTGTAAAAATCACTTTTATAACCCTGATTCTCGATAAAACCAGACCATTTATCATTAAATCCGTGTGTCAAAGTTAATACATAGCCATAACTCGGATAATCTGTTCCGATATAATCAGCAATAATATTAGTTACAAAAACCCATTTTCCGCCTCCAAAAAGGTTTTGAGTAACCAATGCTACTTTTGGAGAAATAGCTGATTGAGGAGAGAAATAATAAGGATTGTTAGAGCCAACAAAATTCGCTCCTGCAAATATCGAAACTGCCGGAATTAATTCATGCCAATTAAAGCTGTAATTGGCCTTGTAGCTGTATATGTTTTGTGTGTGTTTATAATTTTTATAAGGATCATAAATCAAATATTTAGCTCCTAAAACTGTTTGTCTAAAGTTGTTTTTTTTATAACTGGTAAAGGGAGTATCAAAATTTTCCATTTGATATTGAAGATCAAGAATGAACTCCAGTTTTTCAAGAAATGCACCATAACGCAATGTTAAATCAGTGCCAAAACCATTTGCGTTATAATTTAATAAATCATGTTTTTCTTTAATGCCATAAATACCCAATTCTGCCTGAAATACGGTTTTTCCAACTGCGTATGCAGACATTGTTTCGCCGGGACGGTTAGAATTGATGATATCAGTGTATTGGGCGAAAAAAACTTGCGGTACAAAAAAAAGAGCTGCAATAAATAAGTTTTTAGTTTTTAACATAAATGTGTTTTTTGATTAAAAAGTAATAACGCATTTCAAATGTACTATATTTTATTATTTATTTAAGATTGATATTTTAATTTTAAACAATGGATTTATTAATTTTGGAAAAAATTATACGATTATGCAAGAAGCATCTTTTACAGGTTTAATAAAAGCCATATGCTATATGGTGGCATTTTATTATATTTTTAAATTTTTGGCTAGAATATTTTTACCGGTATTGGTAAAAAAAGCAGTCGAAAAAGCAGGTGAAAATTTTCAGAGACAACAACAATACAGTCAGGATAATACATGGCAAAAAACGCGTACAAACAATGATGAAATAATCATTAATACTGCTAATGCAAAAAATCCTCGCGAAACCAAAAAGGTTGGAGATTATGTTGATTACGAAGAAATAGATTAAATTTGTGACCTAGAGTTATAGGAATCATCATTTAACCCAAACCAGCCTAAATTGAAAATAGTAAATAAGTTCTATCCGCATGCCCTTGTTATATTGGGGTTTATTCTCGTTTCTTTAATTTATTTTTATCCTGTTTTACAAGGAAAACAAATCTACCAATCTGATATTGCTCAATATACCGGAATGGCTAAAGAGCAAAACGACTTTAGAGCAACAGAGCATTCTGAACCATATTGGACAAATTCTGGTTTTGGCGGAATGCCAACGTATCAGTTAGGAGCAAATTATCCTAATGATTTTGTGGGGCATTTAGACGATATCTTACGTTTTTTACCTCGTCCTGCAGATTATTTATTTCTATATTTCTTAGGTTTTTATGGCCTGTTATTAGTTTTAAAAACAGATCCTTTAAAAGCATTTATTGGAGCCATTGCCTTTGGTTTCTCTACTTATCTAATCATTATACTCGGAGTTGGTCATAATGCAAAAGCGCATGCAATTGCTTATATGCCATTGGTCATTGCCGGATTTATAATGGTTTTTCAAAAAAAATACGTCTGGGGAAGCTTACTCACCATGTTTGCGGTTGCGCTAGAAGTTAACGCTAACCACTTTCAAATGACCTATTATTTATTGATTTTCTTATTGATACTTTCAGGTTATTATGTGTTTCATTTCATTAAAGCAAAAGAATATAAACCGCTTTTAACCGCAATTGGAGTTTTGGCTGTAGCCGGAATTCTTGCCATTGGTGCAAA